>USJN01000095.1 GCA_900554945.1 uncultured Coriobacteriaceae bacterium
CGTGACCTGGGCTTTTCTGATTTCGAAGCGCCTGCTGCGAAATGCCCTACGCCAAAGCCTACGCACATCGGGCATTTTTCTTCATTGGCAGCGCATCGGAAGGTGCGGGGGCTCGGCGGCGGGGGCGCGGCGGACGGTGCGGAGCGGAAGGGGCGGGGCGGCGAGGGGCTAAGTGGAAGGGGCGGGGCGTCCCTGGGCAGCAGCGGGTGCGGAGCAGTCCCGAGCCACTGTAGGGGCGGAGCGACGTCCTGCGCATCGGAGGGGACGGGGCGGATGGTGCGGGACGGCGGCCCTGCGCGCCGAATGATGCGCGCGGCGGCCTTGCGAGCCGCCGCGCGTTTGAGAAGGTGGCGAGGTTAACCAGCAGCTGTCGAAATTGGCCAGCTCCGGCGTTTTAGCTCGATGTCGAATGCCCCGTGGTAGGAGCCGCCTCAGCTGGCCAGCGCCGCACTGCCAATGCCGCCTTAGATGTCGAGCGCCGCGTGGTAAGCCTCGTACACCGCAGTCGTGATGTTGGAAGGACGCACTGCATCACCGACGATGCGCACGAACGGCGCCGCATCCCGCAGGGCGTCCGCGACATCGCTGCGCGAGCGCTGGCCGATGGCGCAAATCACCGTGTCACCAGGAACAAGGCGCTCCTTCCCCTCCCCGTCCGCAACGACAAGGCCACCACGCTCCACGCGCACACCGCGGGCGTTCAGGTTGACGTCAATGCCCGCGCGCTCGACTTCCGCAAGCAAGATGGGCCTATGCCGGATATTGGCGTCGATGGCAAGCCCGTCGCGCATCTCGACGATGTGCGCACGCCTACCAAGTCGCACCTGATTGATCGCACATTCGCAGCCCGTCAGCCCGCCGCCAAGAACGACAACCTCATCCCCCGGTTGCTCGCCTTCCAGGTACAGGTCGTCGATCGAGAGCACGCGCGCACCCTCTTCGACGGGAAGCGGCATCGGAATCGGAGCCGACCCTACGGCGACAATCACCGCATCGGCCGCAATCCTCTCCGCGAATGCCGCGTCGACCTCGGTGTTCAGGCGGATATCCACCCCAAGGCGATCGAGCAGGTGCGCGTAGGTGCGCCCCAGCCCATACATGTCGCGCTTGAAGGGCAGTGCCGCCTCAGTGCGCAGGATGCCACCGAGCTCGCCCTCACGCTCGCACAGGACGACGTCGTGCCCGCGACGGGCCGCCGTTGCCGCGGCGGCCATGCCAGCAATGCCGCCGCCCACGACGAGCACCTTGCGCGATCGGGGCGAGCGCGCGATGTCCATCCCCTCGAATTCGCGTCCGATGAGCGGGTTCACCGCGCAGCGGCGCGTTTGCGTCACGGCACGCTCGGCCATGCACACGTAGCAGCGAAGGCATTTCACCACATCGTCGCCGCGATTCGCCATTACCTTCGCGGGGAGCTCGGGGTCGGCCAGAAGCCCGCGCGCCATGGCGACGGCGTCGGCCTGACCGCTCGCGATGATTTCCTCCATCTGCGCGGGGTCGGAAAGCCCGCCGATCGCCACGACAGGAATGCTCACGTGCTTCTTGATCTCTGCCGCCAGATGCACGTTGCAACCGTGGTCACGGAACATCGACGGGTGCGTGACCGAGAAGCCGAATTGATAGGACCCTGCCGATACATGCATGAGGTCGACCAGATTCTCGAGCGCATGGGCGATGCGGGCGCCCTCGGCCACATCGTAGCCGCCCTCGAAAAGCTCGGCTCCGCTTATGCGCAGCTCAATGGGGAATCCGGGGCCGACGGCGCTGCGCACCGAAGCGAGCACCTCTCGCGCGAAGCGGATGCGGTTCTCAAGCGGCCCGCCGTATTCGTCCTCGCGCTTATTGAAGTAAGGGGAGAGGAACTGGTTGATCAGCCAGCCGTGCCCCGCATGCACCATGACCATCTGGAAGCCGGCACGCTTCGCGAGCGCAGCCGCCTCACCATATGCTGCAACGATGCTCGCAATCTGCTCATGCGAAAGCGCGCGCACGGGCATGCCGTCGGGGCGCACGCCATCGGAGGGCCCCCACTGGCACAGATCGCCCTTCTTCTCCTTGTCGACCATGTAGGTGCCTGCGTACTGCCCCGAATGCGAAAGCTCGATGGATGCGACCGCGCCGTGGCGTTTGATCGCGTCGGCAAGGTAGGTGAAGGCGCCGAGCTGACCGGGCGTCTTCAGCGACAGCCGCAACATTTGCGAGCCGTCGGTTTCGGGATGGACCACCAGCTCGCTCACAGTGACGACGGCCGCACCGCCCTTTGCACGCAGCTCGTAGAATCCCTGGGTACGCGGCCCTGGCGTGCCCTCCGCCGTAATGTCGGTCGCGCCCATCGGCGCAGATAGCATGCGGTTTCGAAGCGTCAGGCGCCCCACCGTAAGCGGCGCACACAGATGCGGATAATCTCGCTTCATCGAACTCCCCTTCTTATCGAAAATCCCCTCGCCGCGCTGACCGGGCGTTTGCATCGCGCGGACCTCGCTGGCCGCCGGTCGCGCCCACGGGTTGCATCTCGCGGGCCGTATCGCGCTGGCCGCTGGCTCCCGCACGATTGCAACCGGCAAGCGCGGCGGCGGGTGCGGCGCCCCTCCCCGTTCGGGCGCCGCCAACCAAGCACTGCGCAGTCTAGTTCGACGGATGGTGCTTTTCAACCCAGCCTTCGTGATTTTCCTGACGCCCGCGGGCGATAGCGAGCGCACCGTCGGGCACGTCCTTCGTGATGACGGAGCCCGCGGCCACAAGCGTATGCGCGCCCACGTTCACGGGAGCCACCATCATGGTATCGCTGCCGATGAAGGCGCCGTCGCCGATGGTGGTCGGCCACTTCTTGGCGCCATCGTAGTTGCAGGTGATCGAGCCGGCGCCGACGTTCACGCCCTCGCCAAGCGTCGCGTCGCCGATATAGCTCAGGTGAGGGACCTTGCTACCGCGGCCGATCGTGGACTTCTTGATTTCCACATGAGTGCCGGCCTTCGCACCCTCGCACAGGTGCGCGCCGGGGCGCAGGTACGCACGCGGACCGCACGTGGCCTCATCGTCGATGCGCGCCTCGATCGCGACCGTCTCGTCGATCGTGCAGCCCGAGCCGACGACGGTGTCGGTCAGGCGCGTGTTCGGACCGATGACGGAATCCTCCTCTACCTGAGTTTTCCCCAAGAGGAAGGTCTGCGGGAGAAGTTCAACATCGGGCGCGATCTCCACGTCGGGGCCGATCCACACCGAGGTCGGGTCCCACATGGTAACGCCCGCCGCCATGTGCTCTTTGTTGATGCGCGACTGCAGGGCGCACGTCGCCGCGGCCAGCTGGACGCGCGAGTTCACGCCAAGGCACTCGGAGACGTCGCTTGCGGGAAGCGCAAGCACGTCGCGCCCGGCGCCACGGCAGATCTCGAGCACGTCGGTCAGGTAGAACTCGCCCTGCGCGTTGTCGCTGCCCACCTGTTCGAGCGCCTCGAAAAGCGCCTGCGCGTCGAAGCAGTAGAAGCCGGAATTGCATTCGGTGACGGCGGCCTCGGCGGCGTTCGCGTCCTTCTGCTCGACGATGCGCTCGACGCGCCCTTCGCCGTCACGGATGATGCGCCCGTAACCGAACGGGTCGTCGAGCTCCATGGTGAGCACCACGACCGCCGCGTTCGAGCGGGCGCGCATGTCGGCGAGCTCGCGAATGGTATCGGGCGTGATAAGCGGACAGTCGCCCGACAGCACAAGCAGCGAGCCATCGAAGCCAGCGAGCGCTTCCTTGCAGGTGAGCACCGCGTCGGCCGTGCCGCGCTGCGCCTTCTGCACGACAACTTCGGTGTCGGACACCAAAGGCTCCACAATCTCGCGAGCGTGCCCCACCACCGACACGATACGGTCGGCGCCGGCTTCGCGCGCGGCGTCAACGACCCAGCGAACGAGCGGCTTGCCGAGAATCTCGTGCGCGACCTTGGGTTTTTTCGACTTCATACGAGTTCCCGCACCTGCGGCGAGCACGATGGCGGCAGTATTCATTGAAACGACCTTCCGATTGGTTGAAAAATGCCAGGAAAAGTATAGCGCAACCCGAAACTGACGCGTTCCCGCAGGCTGCAGGCTCACTGGTATACCATCAAAGATAATCGCTCATCGAGCAGAGCGGCCGCTTGCGCGTCCCAGCGCGCGACGACGTGCGGGCGCGTTATCTCGCCTGCGGATTCACCCTGGACAAGGACATTTCGCTTCCCGAAGACCATTTGAGCTTCGAGCTCGAGTTCATGGCGCTCCTCCGCGAGCACGAGGCGTCGTGAGAGGGTGAAAGCGGCGAGAGCGGGGCGGAAACGCATTGCAGCGGCGCTAGCGCTTCTCCTTGAGGGAGACCGCCACTTCCGCAATGCCCTCGCACCCCGCAAGAACCTGCTCCACCTCGCGAATGACCTCGGGATCGTCGATTTCTCGAAGGAGCCTCTCGGATGCGGCGTTGGCTTCCTCGCCCGCAGTCTGCCGCTGCATCTCGCTCGGGCCGAGCGACATGAAAGCCACGCCCTGCTTCTGTGCCGACTTCGCCTGCACCGCGAGCAGCGAGAAACCCGCGACGCCCGCGACGAGCGAGGCTAAAAGGATGCCGAGCTTCGCCGCGGCGATTGTGGCCGCATCGACGTAGGCCAGGTTCGCCACAAAGATTGCCATCGTGAAGCCGACGCCGCCCAAAACCGCCGCGCCGAGCATATGCATCCAGGTCACATTCTCGGGCAGGCTCGCCGCCCTCAGCTTCACCACAAGGAAGCTCGCGGCCATAATGCCAAGCGGCTTGCCCACCACCAAGCCGAAGAACGCACCAAGCAGCGCCGGGTTCGAGAACAGGGCGCCCAAATCGCTGCCCGCAAGCCCGACGTTCGCGTTCGTGAGCGCGAACAGGGGCAGGATCGCGAAGTACACCCAGGGGTAGAGCAGATGCTCCAAACGCGTCGCCGGAGGCACAACCTGCTTCGATACGCGCGCCAGCGAGGAGACCGTCTTCAGGTAATCCTCCTGCCCGATAACGGGTTCTTGCGCGTTGAAGGCGCTCTTCGCCTCGACGACGCGCTCGCCCGTCCAGCGGATGAAGCTCTTCACGTTCACGCGCGAGCCGGAGGGAATCGCAAACGCGAGCAGTACGCCGGCGATGGTCGAGTGCACGCCCGACATGAACACGCAGTACCATAACACGGCCCCCACCAGCAGATACGCATACAGCGAGAACACGTGGCGCTTGTTCATGAGCAACAGCGCGCAAAAGACGACCGCCGCACAGCCAAGCCACGGCAAAGACGGCGCCTGCCCGTAGAACACCGCGATGACGATGATCGCGATGATGTCGTCGGCGACGGCCAAGGTGCTCAAGAACACGCGCACCCCGTTCGGCACGCGATTGCCGAGAAGCGCCAAGATTCCCAGCGCGAACGCGATATCGGTCGCCGTCGGGACGCCCCAGCCGCCCGCCGTGTCAAGGTTGCCCACGTTGAGCGCAGAGTAGACGGCCACGGGCACGAGCACACCGCCCACCGCAGCGACGATGGGAAGGATCGCCTGGCGGATGTTCGTCAGCTCGCCCACCGTCATCTCGTATTTGATTTCCAAGCCTACGAGCAGGAAGAACACCGCCATAAGCACGTCGTTGATGACGTGCGAGAGCGGCATCGTCGCCTGCGTCTGTCCGAACACGAAGCCGACGTCGGTGTGCCAGAAATGGGAGAAGGCATCGGAGACAGGGGAGTTCGCCACCACAAGCGCCGCGATCGCCGCAAGGAGCATCGCACCCGCCGCCTTCGTGGACGAGCTCGTGAACTGGATGAGCTTGCGATAGCGGGCCTGATGGCGCTGCACTTCGCTGATGTAGATGCGCCCCGGATCGGGGTTTTGCGCACTGGGGTGCTCGGGTGCTGCAGGCGCATCGTGAGCCACGCCTTCCGCAGAGCTCGCTTCTTTGTGCGCAGGTAAGGCGCAATGTTCGGTCATGGGAAATCCAATCTATGCGCGGGCAGCGCATACCACGGGGTCGGGCGTTTGTTGCATTATCCCTCAAATAGCGGGTTCTTAACTTGCAAAACCCCCTTTCACCTGCGATTGTAAGAGAAGCGTTGCCAAAATGGTCGCAAATACTCATCTCCCCCGACGCCGTTTTGCGCTATGCTGTACCTATCAGCTTCGAGGTAAGGAGCCAACATGTTCCATGCAGACGGGTATCGAAATCGCAGATAAACCCGCATGGACAAGGGCATCCTCCCAGGCTGTTTTTTATTCGCCACGATTGTGAGGTGGTAACTATGAGCATTACCGTATCCGGCCGCAAA
>USJN01000096.1 GCA_900554945.1 uncultured Coriobacteriaceae bacterium
GGGAAAGGCCAGAATAGATACGGTATTGCAAATGGAGAGAAACCCGGTGACCGCAAGAAGCGCGATCAGAAAATCCGTCATGTGCCTTTGTCGAGCATACCCCACTATCAACACAGCTACCGCTAGGGGCATCCAGTCGAGAAAGCATTGCACGTAAATCCATCCCCGACCGAAGCCCTCGTTCAGAAACGTCGAGAGAAACATGACCGCCACTATCGCAAGGGCGATGCCCGAGAAGATATCGAGTCGCTTTCTAACCGCCCCTAAAAAGAGTGTGACGATCGCAGCAAATATTTGTAAACCCAGGAGAACGGAACTATAGTCCAGCCCCAACACATTGAAGAAACCAGTCGGTGGATAAAACGGAATCAGGAGCAACGCAAACATGAGAACGTAGCGCCAGTCTGCGCAAGGACGATTCACGTAGCCGGGCGCACTGGGACGACGCGAGCGCATATTAGGGCGCGCTAAGGTTTCGCCCACATGTCCGGACGCGTTAGACCGCGGTTCCGATTCTCTGTCTTCATGCCTCGTTTCCACAATTCGCCTTCCTGTGTTGCGCAATAGACCCCAATAGGTGCTGGTCTATCGAATGATATATCCGCAAAGGCCGTCAGAGATAACAGACACCCCATCAAGCACAAAAGCAGAAGAAGTTCGAAGGCGTTACGTCCGTTCGCTGGGCAGCGAAAGGAACGTCGGGGAAGCCGATCCGATCTACTTCCCTGACGCTTAAAGAGGCCACGTTACTTTCCGCAGCACCCGTTCTTTTGGCAGGTTACCGGGCGATCGGTTGGCACCCAACCCCGGGGTCGTCGTCAATGATCTTTTAGCGCGCAGCGAGCAGTGCGTCTTACGCTTGCTACAACGGGTCTGCAGACGCCGTTTCCACTTCCCCGTTGAACAGGTCCGCAAAATCCAGCAGACTCTTTTCTGGCATGGGGCTGTAGGTGGCGAAATCTGCAGCAGGAGCGATGATTCTTTGTGCGGCGCAGAAGAGCATCTTGTGGCGACGCGAGCCGAAGCGCACGATCCTGCCGTGCTTGCCAGGGCGCGGGGCTGCCTGCCCGGAGCGCGCGGCATAGTAGCGCACGATACCGTCGTCCCGCAGGCTGTCGCACTCGAACATCGTCCGCGCCTCGTCTTCAGCATCAGGACCGTCGGAGTACAGCCAAATTTCGGAACCCGCCAAGAGATGACGAATCAGGCGCCGATCGAGACGAGTCTTCCATCGAGGCACACGGCCATCATGCTGCTTCAGAGCCGCCTGAAGAGCCTTTCCCTCTAAGCGGTCCACCGCTATCTTGGATCTGTCCAAGTCCGCCCGCACCCGCCACGAGCCAACAATGCGCTCATGGCGCAGCACATGAGCCGACCGCGCCAATCCCCTCACCGACCATGCCAGGGGAATGGTCACCCCGTCCAGACGCAAATCGAGCCAGATATCCTCGCTCTCGTCCAAATTGCATGTGAAGTCGAACCGGAAGGAGCGACCCAGCTTCACCGTTGCCGTCGGACAGGCCTCCACTATCTCCGTCAACGCCAGGGCATCAGCGCTGCCGCCGCGATCGGCTTTTCGGGGGCGCCTGCGCAGCAGCAATTCCACTCCCCCTTCCCAACCAGCAAAGAACGGAGAGCTCAACGTACCGAATACGTGCAGCTCGCCATCGCGCACGGCAATCCGCGTCAGCGTCGCGCTTGCGCAGCCAGCAGCAAACACGAGGGCGTCGCCCCGCAACACCGCAAGAGCCCCGGGCGCCACGCGCCAGCGCAATGGCTCGCGGCACTTCAAGTTCAGCGCGAACAGCCGATGCTCCTCCCGCAGATTGGGATGTCTCAGTATCAGATCGTCGTCCACGCGCTCCATGAGGCTTCCCAGCCGGCCCAGCGCTCTATCGTAGGCTGAGCCTTCCAAATGCGTGGGCAGCGCGATGCCCGCCTTCAGCTTCCACGAGAGATCGTTCACGAGCAGTCCCTGGATATAGGGAGGCACTTCATTGCCGTAGCGGCCGAAGAAGTCCTCGAACAGCGCGATGTTGTTGTCGTAGAGGCGCTCCGGCTGGCGCAGCGCGGTGGAGGCCCCCTCGTCGCTGCGCATCCACCGGTATTCCGCTTCGGCACAGAAGCCCAGTTGCATGCTGCCCTGGAGCACGTCGGTGCAGTACTTCTCGTCCTCGTGCACGATGACGCCATTGGCGGGCGCGAAATCGAAGAGCACATTTCCGTCGAAGCAATTGCGCACGGCCACGTTCATGGTGGCCTGGGCAACCGTGGCGTTTTCCGGAAGCGTCAAATCGTAGACGCCCGTCTCTCGCAGCACATCGTAGCGGTGGTGCAGTCGCTGGCGCTTTCCATCGCGAATCGACACGATGGGGTAAGTGACCAGATCGATCTCATCGGGACACGATTCGAAGAACATCGAGACGTTCTCCAGCGTCTCGGGACTTAAAGAGTCGTCCGGGTCGAGGAAGAAGAGGTAGCGGCCGTTTGCGGCTCGTATGCCCGCATTGCGCGCCTCGGAAACGCCGGCGTTCGGCTGCGCGATAACGCGCACCCAGGGACGCTCTGCGGCAAAGGCCTCGCAGAGCGCAAGGGAATCATCTGTCGAACCGTCGTCGATAAGCAGAACCTCGAGATCGCTCTTGCTGATGGTTTGGCATTCCAGACAATCGAAGCACGCTTTCAAGTGCGGAGCCTTGTTGTACACGGGGACAATGACAGATGTCCGAGGCTGATGCACTACGTGCGGTTCGCAGGCTGTCATCGACTATCCCTTCAATGACTTCTCGAGAACTTCCCGACCGAGCGCGAATTCAATGATGCGATCCGTCGCACGGCCATCGCACGCGCCCATGAAGCGGTCGCGGAACTTATCCACCTCGGACGAATCGAAGCTCTCGGCACTTTCCGTAATCGCCTGAATCACTTCTTCGGTCGAGGCGCAGACGGGGCCAGGGGTGAGCGCGTCGTAATCGTAGTAAAAGCCGCGCCAATCAGCGTACTCATCTTGATCGAAGGCGAAAAACACCATAGGCCTGCCAAAAAGCGAATACTCAAACACAAGCGAGGAGTAATCGGAGATCACCGCATCTGCGCTGCAGATAAGCTCATTGAAGGCGAAATCGCGACAACCCTCTGGTATGGCGGGCAACTCGCGCACAAAGGGGTGATGTTTGATGAGAAGCACCGCGTCCTCCCCCATGGCACGTTTCATGGCCTCGATGTCGAGGGCAGTCGGCGCTTCCGCATGAGCCACTCGGCCCCGAAAGGTGGGGGCGTACACGATCACGCGCTTGTCCTTCGCCTCGGGAACTACGGACAACAGCTTGTCGCGGCTTTTCTTCAAGTACGCCTCGTCGTAGAACACATCGGTGCGACTCACGCCTATCGGCTGCACAATACCAGGTTCATCCTGCAGCACCATAGCCTCCTCGTAGGCCCATACGACCTCCGGGCTGCTCACCGTGACGAGCGAGAGATTCTTGTAGAACGGATGGCGCAGAATCTCATCGCGGGATCCGCCGAAGATGAGATCGGCGGTGCTCATACCCCATTTCTTGAAAGCGCCGCACCCATGCCACAGCTGAACCACCTTCGTTCCCTCTCGCAGCGGCAGGCAGCTTACGACGTTGGAGGCGTCGTTCAGAAAGACGCACTGGGCAGTGGCGAGGTCACGGACGGCTTCGATGCAGTTGCGATAATACTGACGCAGCCTAACGCGGGTCTCTCCAAGTGACATGAATTCGACATCGAGCTCGGGCACACGGCTCAGGCGTCTGTAGAGGACTTCGAAGCTTTCAGGGACAGTCGGTTCCTTGTTTTCCAGAAAGACGACCTTCCCCGGCTGAATGGGCTGCTTGGCCGCGCGGCGGTACTCGCCCGGCAAAATACGGAAGAGAAGCAGATCCTTTGCCCATTGGCGCATCCGATGAAGGATGGCGCCCTTCGCTCGAATCCAGAGCGGCTTCTTCTCACTGATCTCGTTCATCGCTTCCTCGCTTGGATGACTCTACATGTTCCAGCGGATGACCGTCTTGCCCATGGGCTTGCGGATGTCGGCCTCGAACGCAGCAGTGATATCTGAGATCTGGCGAGCCTCGTTCACGCTGCACACGAGGGCGGCGAGGTAGTCCAGCACCTCCGGATGCTCGTGGTAGAGCTGCACCGTGGCCTCGAAGTCCTCGCGACCGCTGCGGCTGCTGCCGAACAAGCGCAGGCCCTTCTCGAGCACCATGCGGGTGTTGATGGGCACGTTGTTCTCGGAGACGCCGAGCAGCGACACGGTGCCCTCGGGGTTGATACGGTCGATAATCTGCTCGATGGCGGCGACAGAGCCCTCGCCACCCGCGCATTCGAAGGCGTGGTCGACGAGCTCTACGCCGCTCACGTCGTCGACCAGATGCGTCTCGTCGGCGAACGTAAAGTCGTGCAGCTTCGACTCATTGCGACCGAATACGACGATCTTCGCATCAGGGTACCGCGTATGCAGAAGCAGCGAGACGATGTAGCCCATGTTGCCGTCGCCCCATACGCCGATGCGCTCGCGTCGACCATGGGCGATTATATCGAAGCGGGAGATCGCATGGGTGGCCACGCTCACGAGTTCGGTGAAGGCTGCCACCTCGCAATTCACGTCCTGCGGAAGCAGCACCGCGCGCTCCGGCGGAAGGATCATGCTCTCCTGCATGAACCCGTCGAAACCGCTGCCGCAGAACCGGCTGGACCGAAGGTAGTTCTCGGCGATAAACTCGTCCTGCTCGGTGGGGGCGTTGGGAAGCATAACGACGATATCACCGGGCTGGAACGCACCCGTGCTATCGCTGACCACACGGCCGATGCCTTCGTGGATGAGCGCCATGGGCAGCTTCTTGTCCAGCACCTCCTTACTGCGCGTCCCCTGATAGTAACGCTGGTCGGCGTTGCAGATGGACAGATATGTTGGTCGAACGATGACCTTGCCGGTGCTGTCCTGAGACACGACAACCGGCTCGATAGTTCGGGGGGCTGTGAGGCGATAGATGGTATTCAGCATCGGCTAGGCCTCCAGCATCGCTTCTGCCACGCGCAGATCCTGCGGATAGGTGATCTTGATGTTCGATACGTCGCCACGCACTAGGGCCACCTTCTTGCCGCGCAGAACGAAGGCCTTGCAGGCGTCGGTGAGAATGGCACTCTCCTCGGGGGTAAGCGACTCCAGCGTTTCGCGCAATTCGCGCATGTTGAAGCTCTGGGGCGTCTGGCCTTGGTAGAGTACGCTGCGGTTCGGGATAGAGGAGATGAGCTCGCCATCGAGACTCTCAACGATGGTGTCGGTGGCGGGCACGACGGTATCACAGGCGCCGTGCGCAAGAGCAGCAGCGATGTTGTCCTCGATGATGCGCAGCGAAACGAAGGGCCGCACCGCATCGTGGGTGACGATGATGGAGGCGTCGTCCGCCTGGCACTCGTCCTCGAAGTAGCGGATAGCGTTCATGATGGTGTCGTTGCGCTCGGCACCGCCAGCGATGACGGCAACCTGGTCGGCGTACTGCGAACAATGCTTGGCGATGATGTCCTTCGTCTGCTGTATCCAGGTCGCCGGCGTGAGCACGAGGATTCCATCAAAGCATCCGGCAGCGCAGAATTTCTCGAGAGTGTGCACAAGAATGGGCTTGTCGCCCAGATAGAAGAACTGCTTCGGCTTGTTAGGGTTCCCCATCCGAACCCCCGACCCCCCCGCAAGAATAGCAGCAAACTGCATGTACGCTCCTTCAGTCAGCTCGCAGCGCCCAAGACGCCGCGAATCTTGTTACGCTGACAATTCTACCATTGAGCCTCAAGCAAACCGCCTCCTTCACGTCAGGCGCAGACTTTATTCTTGCTCACCAACCAATTTTCAAGCATCCTACTTCTCCTTAAGTCCATGGGATATCGCCACGGTCGTCGTAAGCATGCGAAAATATGATAGGAGCTTAGGACAATCCCCTTCAATGCTTCCCTCAAAGGTGATCGGTTCTCCTGCCAGCTCGGCCAGTTTCTTCTCATTGATCGAGTCAACCGTATCCCTTCGGGTGGCAAGCGTGATGTACATATCGGCTTCCGATTCTTCGATATGACTTCCGTATCGGGTGTTCAGCAGTTGCAGGTCGGCTGCTCCGGCGGTGTTGGTACGGATATGGTCGAGAACGCTGACAAAGACGGAATCAGTCTGCCGGTATACTTTCTGGAGTTCGATGGATACCAGATCGATCTGGCTGAATACTCTTGCCGAAAAGA
>USJN01000097.1 GCA_900554945.1 uncultured Coriobacteriaceae bacterium
TATGGAGGCGAGAACGACCACATGCATCTTCTGCGACGGGGGATGCCAGGTCACGGCAGAGATTCATGACGACGGGAAGATGAAAGTGCGTCCGGCTAACCCCGACTTCCCGGCGATATGCCGCAAGGCGAACATGATTGACGAGTACCGGCTTCACCCCGACCGCCTGACGAAGCCTCTGCGGCGCGTGGGCGAGCGCGGAAGCGGGAAATGGGAGGAAGTCTCGTGGGGTGTGGCACTCGACGAGATAGCCGACAAGCTGAAGGTCGTCATCGACGAGTACGGTCCGGAGTCGTTCGCCATGGCGGAGATGCCTCTCAACATAGGGCTCGGAGGCATCGGGCGGCGCTTCATGAACCACCTAGGCGCCGTGAACTACACGGCTCCGGTGCAGCTTTGCATGGGGAACACCGCGCAGGTGCACCGCCTGACCTATGGCTGGATGGCGTTTGCAAACTGGAGCATTGCCGACTGCGTGATCTATTTCGGACAGGACCGCGACGGGGAGCGCTGGCCGGGCGAGTACATCAACCTCAAGCGCGCGCTCGAGCGGGGCGCCGTCCTCATAGAGGTCGACCCGCGCGAGACCGAGACGGCCAAGCTGGCGCAGCATCACCTGCGCATACGCTACGGCACCGATGCCGCGCTCGTTTTGGCGTGGCTGAACGTCATCATCGCAGAAGGGCTCTACGACAAAGAATTCGTGGAGAGCCAGTGCATCGGCTTCGAAGAGCTTGCCGAGCGTGCATCCGCATGGACGCCCGAGCGTGCATCGGAGGTGTGCGGCATCCCCGCCGAGCAGATTATCGAGACGGCGCGCGTAATCGGCAACGCAAGTGCGCCGGTGATTCCCTGGGGTGTCGTGGGCGACATGCAGGTGAACTCAACGTCGCTTCTCCATGCACAATGCATCCTGCGTGCTGTGACGGGCGCGCTTGGGAAATCGGAGATGGTGTTCGGACCTATGACAGGCTTCATCCCCAATGCCAAGGTGTCCGAATTCGGCGTGCTCACGCCAAGCCAGCGCGAGAAGCAGCTCGGACGCGACACTCGCCCGCTGCTCACGTTCCGCACGTCGGACCTGTACAAAGAGGCGTGCGAGCGCGCCGGCCTCGACTACGAGCCGGACATCATAGGCGAGTCGTGCGCAGCTGACCCCGCCGACATGTGGGCGGCGATGCGCGGAGAAGGTCCTTACCCCGTAAAGGCCTTCTTCTCTGCAGGCAATAACACGGTGATGAGCTATGCGGGGCAGGTTGGCATAGAGGATGCGTTCCTCAACTGCGACCTCGTGGTCACGTTCGAGAACTGGATGACGCCCACGGCGCAGCTTTCCGACTACGTGCTGCCGGGAGACATGTGGGCCGAGCGCGACGTGCTCTCAGGACCCTTCGACGCCGGCCCTGCGCTCAATGTCGGGCGCGCCTTCTTCGAACCTGTTGGCAAGTGCAAGAACTGGTACTGGGTAATGAAGCAGCTGGCCTGCCGCCTGGGGATAGGCGATGCCTTCCCGTGGGAGGACGAGCGCGAGCTTCACGGGTGGCGGCTTGCGCCCTCGGGGCTCACGTTCGAAGAGGCGGCGGAGCGCGTGACGGTGCTGGGAAAGCCTGTGGCGCCAGGCACATGGCTTACGCCGTCGGGCAAGGTAGAGCTCAAGAGCTCGGTGCTCGAGGCGCTCGGCTTCGACCCGCTTCCCGACTACGTCGAGCCGAAAGACCCGGGTGCCGAGGCTGCCGGGCGCGACGAAGGTGGCAGGCCCGTCTATCCTTATGACGTGTTCGCTGGGTACCGCGAGCGCGCGAACTACAACACGAACCTGCGCCAGATCCCGTCGCTTCGCAAGTGCGCTCCCGAGCCGCAGTTCTACATCAACCCTGCAGATGCGGAGCTGGAAGGGGTGGCGGAGGGCGAATGGTGCCGCGTGTCCACAGCCTACGGCGAGGTGCAGCTGCAATGCCATATCGATGACGCGCAACCGGTCGGAAGCCTCCGCGTGCCGCACGGCTGGTGGAAACCGGAGGTGCAAGGTGGCCTTGGTGGCGGCTTGTCGGGCGCGAGCCTGTACAACGACGGCATGCTGTTCCCGGATGCGGACTGGATGCTCGATCCGGCGCAAGGGGTTCCGGGTCTTCGCGGCAGCCTGCATGCGAGGGTGGACAAGCTGCATTGGCACAATAGCGGAACGAACTGATATTGGTAACTTTACGAATTTCGAGTAAGGAGGCATAAGCACGAAGGTGAGGCTCACGGTTAATCTGGGTGCTAATGGACAGGTTCTGCTGGCTGGGAAGACCAGTGCAGCAGACATGCCTTCGGAGCTTTCGGGGGCTGCGGTGAGCCATGTCGCTCAGGACGGATGCGCCGTCATGAGGCGCACGTGCTACGAGATGTTCAAGCCTTTGCTGGGAGAGGCCATGAAAACAATCGATGCCGTTGTGCTGACGAGCGGCGGCCCTATCGAAGGCGTGGCGGCCGCAAGACCATGTTGGGCATGAGCGCGTTGGCGTCCACGCCCAGGGCTTCCACGCCGCCCACCTGCGCGAGGTTGGCAGTCAGCTGCGAGGCCAAATTCGACGTGAAGAGCGACCCCACCAACGCCGATCCTACGGTGCCTCCTATCTCGCGGAAGGGGTAGAAGGTTTTTCGGAAGGCTCCATATTCTGCGTGTTTCGCGCGCTGAAGAGGCGGGTCGCGCTTTACTTTTGCCCTTGGGACGCCCTTTCCCCTCCCCTTGTGCTTCTTGCGACTTCGCGGCTCTTGGCGGGAAACGCTTCCCTTCGCTTACAAGCCGTTTGTCGATGCTTCGCAAATGAAATGCTTGCACGGTGCAATGAGCGGTATCATCAGAGAAAAGACGAGTTCCATCAACGAGTTTCATCCGAAAGCAAGCTATGAAGATTACCCCGAACGACGAGCCGTTGCGCTTCGACGGCGACAACAGCTATCCCGATTGCACTTGCTGTGGGCAGTGCTGCGGGCTGAATGTGCTGGCCATCACGCCCGAAGAGCTTGATGCCATGCACGAGTGCATCGAGCGCAAGCGTGTGCGCCCGATCGACCGCAAAGGCGAGCGCTGCCCGTTGCAGTCCCCCGAAGGCGGCTGCATGATCTGGGAGGCGCGCCCGCAGGTATGCCGCCTGTTCAACTGCCATGTTCCGCGTGTCGAAATCCTAAAGCAGAATCCTTCGATCGTCGTTCCCGAGGACATCCCCCTGCTCGATTTGACGGAGGAGTTCGTGCGCGGGCGCTCCGGCTATGAGGCCATTGCCCGCCTCGTGCGCGCGGTCGCGAGCTAGCTTTGCGCAGACTCCGCGTTATCGTTTCGGCCTTGGCGATCGGCTGCGCGTCACGCGTATACTGAGAAGGCAAATAAGCGATCGCGTGAAAGGTCTTGTCATGGCAGACGAAAAGCCCGTTGTGGGCATTATCATGGGCAGCAAATCCGACATGCCGGCGATGGAGCCGTGCATGCAGCAGCTCGACGAGTTCGGCATCTCCTACGAGGTGAAGGTGGCAAGCGCTCATCGCAAGCCGCTTGAAGTGCACGAATGGGCGTCCACAGCGCATGAGCGCGGCATCAAGGTGATCATCGCGGCGGCGGGCAAGGCCGCTCATCTCGGCGGAGTCGTTGCAGCTTACACGCCCGACCCCGTCATCGCCGTGCCCATGAAGACGAGCGATCTGGGCGGTCTCGACTCCCTTCTCTCCATGGTGCAGATGCCCTCCGGCGTGCCGGTTGCCTGCGTCGCCATCAACGGCGCAAAGAACGCCGCCATCCTCGCCGTGCAGATGCTCGGCACCAATTGCGATGGCTGCCGCCAGAAAATCATCGACTTCAAGGCGGCCATGGCCGAGGCGTAGCGCTTCACGTCCCGCATGGTGTTCTGTGAAACATAAGTGGGCAAATTGTGCGACCTTATGTTTCCAAATATTCCTATGCGAAAATACTCCGCGGCATTACGTCTCGTGCGGAATCGACGTCTCATGTGCGACTTTGCATCGCCGCTGCCGCACGTTTTCATGTAAAGGGAAGGGTTTCATGAAAGCTTCTACAATCGCTAAGGCCGTTTGCGCGGTGAGCCTGTCCGCCTTGTGCGTGGTCAGCATCACGGCGTGTTCGGGCAATTCCACGTCGGGATCGAAGGGTGTTGGAGGCGTGGCGGCGACCGTCAACGGTGCCGAAATCCAAGAGGAAGAGGTTACGGCCTCCGTCGAAAGCATCCGCTCCCAGATGTCTTTGACCGACGAGGACGCGTGGGGCGAGTGGATGGTCAAATACGACTACACCCCCGAGAAGGTGCGCGAGGAGGTCATCGATTCCCTTGTGACCAAGCAGCTGATCATCCAGGGCGCCGAGGAAAAGGGCGTCACGGTGAGCGATGACGAGGTGCAGTCCTACGTCGACCAGATGAAACAGAACTACGCGAGCGACGACAAGTGGAATGAGGCGCTCCAGGCGGTCGGAATGACCGAGGACGAGTACAAAAGCAACATCAAGACCTCTCTTCTGCAGCAGGGCCTCATGAAGTCCTTCGAGGGCGACGATCCGTCCGACGAGGACGTTCTCTCCTATGCCCAGACTTACGTTTCCAGCTTCGACGGCGCGAAGCGTTCCTCCCATATCCTCTTCGACGCTGACGATGCGGAAACTGCGCAGGGCGTGCTCGACCAGATTAACGCCGGAACGCTCGATTTTGCTGAGGCTGCCAAGACCTATTCCAAGGATAGCTCGGGCCAAAACGGCGGCGATGTGGGTTGGGATAAGCTCAACTCGTTTGTGAGCGAATACACCGTCGGCCTCTCCGATCTCTCGAAGGGCCAGGTCAGCGGCCTTGTCACGAGCAGTTACGGCATCCATATCATCAAGTGCACTGACGAGTTCCACGCTCCTGATGAGCTGACGAGTCTCGATCAGCTGCCCTCCGAGTTCGTCGACCAGTTCAGAAGCTCGCTTAAGTCCTCGAACCAGTCGAAGGCCTACCAACAGTGGCTCTCCGACGCCAAGGATAACGCCGACATTGTAATCAATGACATGCCGAGCGGTCTGCCCTACGATCTTGACCTGTCGAAGTACCAGAGCGATGACTCCTCCGACAGCTCCTCCACCGATGGGGACGGCAGCTCCGCCGACAACGAAGTAAGCGCAACCGACGCTTCTTCCACTTCGAGCGATACTGCTTCGGACAGCGGTGATTCCGAGACCAAGAAGGCAGCATAAACCACATGGCTGACAGTCAGTTCGAGGGAGGGCGCGAAGCGGATTCGCGCCCTCCCTTTCTTTGCTTGAACAATGCGATCGTGAAACGGTCGGGCAGAACCATTTTGCACGTCGGCTCCTTCGAGCTTGCCGAGGGGGAGAGCATGGCGTTGCTCGGCCCGAACGGCGCCGGCAAATCGACCTTCATCAAGCTGATCACGCGTGAGATTCTTCCTCTTTACCAGGACGAGCCGCCAGTGCTTTTCCGCGGGAACGCGCGTGCGACGCTCGAGGGCGTGAAGAAGAGCCTCGGCATCGTGTCATCGACGATGCAGGATCAGATCACGGTGCACATGCCCGCTATCGAGGTGGTCGCGGGCGGTCTGTACGGTTCGCTCGGCGTGCCGAAACGGGTGAACGCGAGTGAGGACGATTATGCGCGCTGCAGAAAAACGATGGCGACGCTCGGCGTCGAGTCGATCGCAGACCGCGACGTCATGACGTTGTCCACAGGGCAGGCGAGGCGCGTGTTGTTTGCGCGCGCTCTCGTTCACGACCCCGACGTCGTTGTGCTCGATGAGCCGTGCACGGGTCTTGATCCGCAGGGGATGCACTACGTGCGCCGCTCCATGCGCGCGATCGCGCAATCTGGGCGCGCAATCCTGCTGGTAACCCACTATGCCGAGGATATCATTCCCGAAATCGAGCGGCTGCTTTTGATTAAGGATGGAACGGTGCACGCGGACGGGTCGAAAGAGGAGCTCCTGTGCGATGAGGCAATGTCTTCGCTGTTCGATGTTCCGATGAGCGTTGCCGAGGTGACGCCTGGCCATTACTCGCTGACAAGCGAGTACTAAACGCGAATGCCCTGGTAGAGTGCGCGTTTTCGATTGGAGTCGCCGCAACGGGCGGGTTTGCGAGTTTTTGAAAAATATCCTTGTGGACAGACAGGGACTTATGTATAATACTTAGCTGCTGCAATTGGCAAAACGGAGAGATGTCCGAGCTGGCCGAAGGAGCACG
>USJN01000098.1 GCA_900554945.1 uncultured Coriobacteriaceae bacterium
TGGCGACCCACCAGTTTTATAGTCTACGACGAGCGCTGTGCGACCGTCTTCCCCATCGGCGAGAAGGTCGATTTCCCCCTCCATGAAAGGCGCGTCGGCTCCACGACCCACGCGCACGAAGAAGGGAACTTCCGCGCGAAGGCGGGAAAATGTCACGACGCGTGCCGCAACATCGCTTTCAAACCATCGCGCAAGCGCTTCGGTGAGGCGAATGCGTTGCAAGTCGGACAGCCCGCAATGGCGAGCAAGCGCGTCGACGTGCGATTTGCCAGGGCAGATGAGGGGAGCACCTTCGTTATGGGCGCATACCGCCTGCTGGGCAAGCCTATGGAAGGCGGTGCCCAAGTCCGTCGCCTTGTCGGCATCTCTCGAAAGCGAAGCTCGAATCGCAGTCCACGCCGTCTCGTCCGCCTCCGAAAAACCAGGCTCTTCGACGAACTGCACTTTCGACAATGCGCGATCATCCTCAAACGAGTCGACTTCAACCTCGTCCGATGACCCGTGTGCGATCGACGAATAGCTGAACACATCGGCACGGGACGCAGGCCACGCCTGTGCCGACAGCTCACAGTAGGGCAAGACCTCGGGAATCGCGATAGCTTGACGCGCTAAGTTGGATCCGTCCTCAAGCGAGCACCCTTCTTCTTGATTTGCCGCTTCATCGTTGTCTTCGGCGCCGACGACTTCAGAATCGCAGGGTTCTTCCGACTCGACAGCCAGATCAATACGCTCAACGCGCGCGGGAGACTCGCCGCCGAAATCGAGAAGAGTCACGCCCGACTCGAAGGCATTCCCTTCCCCGCATAGGGCGGACTCCACACTTCCCCATACGCTCTTTGCAAGACCTGTCGGGTCGTCCTTTGTCGCCTTCCCGGCAATTGCGCAGATGATCGCTTCCTTTGCGCGGGTGAGCGCGACATAGAGAAGCCGACGCGTCTCCTCGGTTTCACCGAGATACTCATGCTGGCGAATCGCGCAGCGAACCTCCACAGGGCTATGGTCGCCAGGGTTCTCGATCAGCTGCTGGTAGAACTCGTCGCCTTCGCTTCCCTCGAAAGGGTCCACCGACGTGCATTTCGCGATGAGCTGCGACTGCTTCGCGGTCAAACGCGTTGCCGTCGCTCCCGCATCGAGCGAGAGGTAGGTTTTGCCATTGAGCGTGGTCCGCACCATTCGTGATGAGCGCACCTCGTCGGAACGCAGCTCCGCCACCGCAACAATGGGGAATTCAAGGCCCTTGCTCGCATGAACGGTCATGATGCGAACAAAATCTCCCGCCTTCGAGGAAAGCGACCCTGGGGCCTCTTTCGCGATTTCAATATGCGCACGCAGCTCGACTGCGGTCTGAGCAGGTCCCGACCCTTTCCTGCGCTCGATATCGCGAGCAAGACGGCATGCCTTATAGACATTTGCCGCGCGCGCAAGCCCTTCGGCGCCTTCGTCCTCGAGCCGGTGTAGCCAGCCAGAATCGACGAGAACGCCTTCCATAACCTCAGAGAGGGGCTCGAACCTCACACGGGATGCCGCCTTTTTCAGCGTTCTTACCGCAGCGCGGAGACCAGGCGCAAGCGATGCTTCGCCTTCAGCGGCGGCGCACACCGACACACCGGAATCGAGCGAACGGCGGCGGGGAATGCCGCGCAGCTCGTCAAGGCCTGTCGAAAGGTCGATGAAATCGTCTGCAGCGAGTGCGAAGATTTCGCTCGAGAGCACCTCGAAAAGGGCTTCAGTATCCTTGGGGTTCGCAATGACCTCGGCGAGCCGCACCGCAAGGCGCACTTCCGGCGCGCGGCCGAATATGGACCCCCCTGAGACCACGCAGGAAAGCCCCTTCTCGCGTATAGCATCAGCATAAATATCGGCACACCGCATGCTGCCAAGCAAGACCACCATGTCACCCGCCGAGTGGCCCTCGTCGACAAGCTTCGCAAAACGCTCCGCAATCCGCTGCGCAACCGTAGCGCGCGCCGCATCCGAGGCAACACCTCGAGGATAGGTGGTGAGCTGCACCTCGATGCGCGGATCAGACCCCTGGTAGGGGCAGTCAATGCGTCCAGGGTCGCGCGATGCGGAAAGCGACATAAACGAGCGCCCGAATACACTCGGCTGACTGAACACGCAGTCGACGAATGCGAGCACGTCACCATGGCTTCTGAAATTATCGGCAAGCTCTATAAGGCCTGCTTCGTTAGTGCTTGCCACCGATGCAAGGTGCCTATCGTAGACCGAGACGTCCGCCCCGCGGAAACGGTAGATGCTCTGCTGCGCATCGCCAACCGTGCACAGGCGCTCGAAGTTCTTGCCCGCCATGCGCTTGATCATGTTCACTTGCAGCTGATCGGTGTCTTGGAACTCGTCGACCATGATCAGCTTGAAGCGGTCAGCGTACTCGGCAGCAATTTCGGGGTGCTCGCTGAACATGCGCGACGCCATCGTGAGCAGATCATCGTTGTCGAGCACGCCCGCCTCGCGCTTGCGCCGGCGATACGCATCGAAGACACGACCCGATAAGTCGATCACCTCGCGCATGCGCGGCTCGGCGAGAGCAAGGCGAGCTTCCATCATCAAGGAGAGATACCCTTGCGCCGCTTCGGTTGCGTACTCTTTGTATTCAGACGTGCCGAATGCACGACTGGGAACCGGAAACGCGTTGAATAGCTCTAAGACCTGTTCAGGCGATGGTTCCGCACCCTGCTGCTGCGCGTCCTCGAGCCCCTCGAGCGCACGGGCCGTACCGTCGAGGAACGCATCACGAGTCTTTCCCGGCTTTTGAGCCTCGCACACCGCCGTGATATCACCCGCCAAAGACGCCATGCGCGCCATAAGCTTGCGGGGCGATGCCGCCGACGGCGCCGGCACGATGGACGCCATCCCTTCGGGGCTCGATTGCGCAGCAACGACGATGTCGCGCACCATGCCTTCAACGCTTGCGGCGGACATCGATCCCGCCTGACGAGCTGCATACTCCGTGAATAGCGCATCGTAGTCGCCCGGCGAGATGATGTCATTCTCAGAGCCGAGCACCTCCTCGAGCGAGGCATCGAGCATATCGTTCGCGGCCGCCTCATCCGCCACCGTGAAATCGGGGGCGATCCCTAAGTCGAGCGCATGGGCTCGCAGCATGCGGGCGCAGGCGCCATGAATGGTTGAAATCCAGGCGGAGTCGACGAGAAGCGCCTGGTCAGTCCGCCCGCAGGCCTTGAGCGCGCCCTTCACGCGCGACTTGATCTCGCCCGCCGCCTTCGAGGTGAACGTAATCGCGAGCACCTCGTCGATGCCGGAAGCGAACCCGCATTCGAGCGAATGAACGATGCGGCGGGTAAGCGTGAACGTCTTTCCGCTGCCCGCACCGGCAGACACCGCCACGGGGCCCACGAGCGTATCGACGCATTGTTTCTGTCCAGGAGTGAGAGCCATATGCTATGCCCTTCTTTCTGCGCATGAGAGCACTGGGCACCAGGTGCATGCATGAGGGCTTGAAGGATCAGGGCGTACGTCGCCTGAAAGCATGCGCTCGACACCGCGGGCAATCGCCTCTTCGGTCCTGTCGAGCAGGTCGGCAAATGGCTCACCGTCCCGCGGCGCGAACTCGCATTTGTCGTGACGCATGGAAGGAAGGTGCGGCGACTCGAGTACGGTAGCGTCATAGGCTCCGGTAACGGCGCACCTCTTTCCGTAGCAAACATAGAGCGCACCGACAGGGTTAAGCCCGAGCATTCGACGGGCCACCTGAGCATAGATGAGCGCCTGCACCTTGCCAAGCCTTCCCTCTTCGCGCACGGCAAACTCGTGTTCTGGGGAAACCGACGCCTTGTAGTCGAGCACCACGGCGTGCCCCTCATCGTCGACATCGATGCGGTCCGCCGTTCCAACGAGCAGATGACCTGCGTATTCTGCCGTTGTGCCTTCCGCAACGTTGTATTCCAGATATGCAGGGTGGAACGTCGGCAGAAGTTCGGCCTCGTAATCGAGGTAGTCGAGCAGCTTGCGCTTGAGGGAATCCACGTCGCGCCGTTCGAGCTCCGTCGTGGGAACGAGACGGTTGTCCGAAGGCTTCAGGTCGTATTGGTACGATTCGTGCCGATCGAGCACATCGCGCATGATGGCACGGGCGGAATCAATCGTTCCGCGCGTCACCTTGGGTGCGACCTCTTCTTGGAAATGGGTGTAGAAGCTCTTGAGCGCACTGTGGGCGAAATCGCCCATCTGCAGCGGGCCGAATCCCTCGTCGAGCCCTTCGAGACGCAAGCGGCGCTGGGCGAACCACTTGTACGGGCACTCCAGATAGCTTTCAATCTGCGAGGGAGAGAGGCACGGCTCGTCGACCACCTGCCCTGCCACTACGCGCGGCAACACGACAAGCGGGCGCTTCGACGCCGACACCTCGCCGGGCGCGGGAAGCTCGACCATCTCGCATGGCAGGTCACCGCCCGCCATGACGGCATTCTCGACAAGGGTCTCCTCCCCGCGCTCGACGATCCCCTCCTGCAAACAAGCGGGTAACATGAAGGGATTCTTGATGTCGTCGGTTGCAGACGGATCCTCGCGATAGCAGTCGACGAATTCCTCGAGGACGGCGGCGGGGTACGTCGGGTCGGCATTCTCGTCGTTGAGGCAACGAACGACAAGGAACGTCTTGCGGGGCGCCGCCAACAGAGCTGTAAACGATCGGCGCATACAAGAGAGCGCATCGTCGTTTGGGAATATTCCCAGCTTGGCGAGAAGCGTCGCCGCCGCGTCGTCGGAATCGGAAGCGGGGAATGCGGCGCTCGTGAGATCGCATGCAACGGCAATGTCACAGGATGCGGAGGAGAAAGACATCACATGTCGATAGTCCGCGAACACAACGTCGGCAGGCAGGACCGCAAGATCGCTGCCGCGGGAGCGCCCTTCTGCGCCCACATCCAACGAGCGTGAAGCGTCGACGCTCGAATGGGCCAGAAGATCGACGACCCCTTCCATATCGAGGTCGGCAAGACGTCCCGCCGAGGCGACGTCCCGCAGCGACGCCATCGCCGCAAGCTGCTCGCGGCGCCAGGCTTCGGGCCTTTTAACCATCGAGCGCACCGCGTCCTCGAGCTCGCCGAGTAATATGTCGGCGTCTCGGTCGGTCGCGATGTCCTCCATCGCCTCGAACAGGCGGCTCTTCTCGCGCAGCGACGCCGTTATCGACTCGCGATCGATGAGACGGTTACCGCGAACCTGCGCATCGATGGAGTAGGCGCCCTCGACAGAGAACCCCGAGAAGGGCGAGAGCAGATAATCTGCAAGATCGCCCGAGCGCCAGGCATCGGATACGAGAAAGCGCCGAAGCGAGAGCATTGCGCGCCCAAAGTCGGTCTGGGCAAAGGGAACGCCTGCGCGAACGGCGCACGAAAGCCCCGCCTCCGCAAGCGCGGGCGCAAGCTTCTCGAACAGGGACAGTGGCTCCTTGCAAGCAACGAGCGCACCTTCGCACCCTTCGCCGCAAAGGATATCGCGCAAAGTTGCCGGCTCGGCATAGCGGCCCGAGGGGAAGGCGAACCTCACGAGAACGCCCTTGGGTGCACGGTGAATCCCTCCCCCGCCAGGTGCCAAGCGAACCTCGTAGCTGATAAGCGGACACGCCTCGAGGAATGCCCGCCGCTGCGCCGACAAGGGCGAAGAGCACTCGACGAGCAGGCGCAAGGGCCGCGACGGCATGGCGTCTGGAAGTATCTTGAGCGCTTCCCCCGCAAGCACACGACCGGTGTCGCGCAGCGCATCGCGCACGTCGGCGCACAGGCGCAGCACGCGAGCCTGCGCGAAAGTGACCCCGCAATCCTCACCGCGCTTCGCACGGGCGCACGCTTTGTCGAAAGCTGGTATTCCCGCGCTTTGAAGGCAGGCCGTCACCACGCGGGCGCAATCTGCCACAGCCGGGTCCTTCGAGCACAGCGACGCGGAGAGCGCCTCCACCTCGAGAGGACTCGCGATAACCCGGCCGTCGCCGAAAAGCTCCCAGAGGTCGGCAACCCAGGCGGGAAACGTGGCGACCGTCACTCCGAAAAGCGCACGGGGACCGGCCTCGGCAGCAACGCGCTTCCGGTAAGAGAGCGCCTCGGCGTATGTTGGGAGCAGGACTACGTCGTATGAAGTATGTTCGTTCATGTTCGAATTCATGGGTTCAGTATACACGAACATATGTACCAATTAAAGAAGGGCTCGAA
>USJN01000099.1 GCA_900554945.1 uncultured Coriobacteriaceae bacterium
GATGGATCTCGAACTGCGGCTGGGGGAGTCTGGAGCGCAGGCGGCTCATCTGCCTGTGCTCGGAGTGGAAGGACTCGTAGTGGCGCGCGCCGGTGGTGAGGACCAGTGGGTACTCCTTGTAGAGTTCCGGCTGGCTGTAGGGGCTCATCGGCGGCTCCTCGAAGTAGGGCAGCGGCTTCTGCCCCCAGGATGCCAGCAGCGTCGACCACAGCTCGATGCGGCCAGTCGGTGTGTTGAATCCCACCTTGCCGTCGGGGCGCTGCTCGCCCTTCTCGAACTTGCGATAGTGGAACTCGGGGTAGATCCAGTTAAGCTTGCGGGACTTGTCGTAGGTGATGCCGGCCTCCTTGATGAGGTAGGAGAAGTACTCCTCAAGCGTTTCACCTGGCCAGAGATCCTTGTTCCAGCGGCGGCCGAGCTCCCAGTTGATCTGGAAGTCGTCTTTCGACTCGCCCATCGGCTCGCAAGCCTTGTTGGTGTTTTGGATGTAGTACCACACCGAGCGCAGGCCCTCGCGCTCCGGGTAGAAGCACAGCGGCAGCACGACGTCGCAGTTTGCCATGAGGGTCGGCGTCATGAAGCAGTCGACGCCGACGACGAACTCGCAGTTCCTAAGACCCTTCTCGACGCGGGGCTCGGGGTCCTGTGCGCAGCAGGCGAGCGGGTTGGTCGACTGGATCCATGCCGCGCGGATCTTGAACGGACGGCCGGTGACCAACTGGTCGATCATGGAGTCCGCCTGGCACTGGACCATGCCGGAGTTGGTGATCATCTCGTAGTTGGAGCCGATGCGCTCTTTCTCCTGCTCAGGGGTGAAGACCTCGCGGGGATCGGGCGGCAGCCAAACCTCGGTGTTGTACGGGTCGTGCACGGTGATCATGCCGCCGGGGATGTCGATCTGGCCGGTGATGCACCACAGGTTGCACAGTGCCTGGGAAGCGGTGACGCACTGCAGGTTCATGTCGATGGCCAGGCCCCACTGCACGGCCGTCGGCTTCTCGGACATGTACTTCGCAGCGGCGATGATGTCTTCCTTGTCAAGCCAGGTGACCTCAGAGGCCCAGTCGAGGTTGTAGGGCTCGCAAGCCTTCTCGTACTCCTCGAAGCCGTAGCACCATTTCTCGACGAACTCGTGGTCATAGAGGTCGTTTTCCATGATGTATTTGCCCATGGACAGTGCGAGCATTGAGTCGGTGCCGGGGCGAATCTGCAGCCAGAGGTCTGCCTTCGCAGCGAGCCAGGTCAAACGCGGGTCGACGACGATGAGCTTCGAGCCGCGCTTCATGCAGTCGACGACCCAATGGCCGAGGTTGCCGTCAGCATTGGCGATAAGCGGGTTGTTGCCCCAGACGAAGATGTTCTTCGGGGCGACCCATTCGGGATTGTCGTAGCGGTCGGGGAACTGCATCGAGAAGTCGGGGCAGGTGTAACAGCCCTGGATGGTGTTCGCGGCTGCAACGCGGGGAACGTAGCACGCGTTGCCGGAATGGAAATACGAGTATTGGATTGAGCCGAGCGCATAGCCCAGGCGTGCGTTAATCGGCGGTGTGACGCGGCCGGTGCCGGATGCGAAGATGATCGCCTTTCCGCCGTACTCATCGCGAATCTTGGTGAACTTCTCGTCGATCATGTCGTAGGCTTCTTCCCACGTGATCCGCTCCCACTTGTCCGCCTTGCCGCGGAACTTCGGGTCGCGCTTCATCGGGTGGAGCAGTCGGTCGGGATGGTAGATCGCCTCGGCTACGTCGAGGCAGCGCATGCAGAGGCGCCCCTGGTAGTACGGATTCTCCTCGTCGCCTTCGACCTTGATGAACTTGCCGGTCTCCTTGTCCGTATACACGATGACGCCGCAGCCGTCATGGCAGCCCGGCGCAGACCAGGCGGCCGACCTGGTGCAGATCATGCCGTCCTCTTCCCACTGCCAAGGCACGTCTCCGCCGGTGTACATGACAGGCGGTTCGTTGAAGAACGTGGGGCGCATCCCCTTCGACTCGTCGCTGTCGTGGGGAATGTCGATTCTCATTGTCATTTGAGTCACTCTCCCTCTCCTAGAGCTTTCCACTAATGGCTCACTCGCCGTGATAGGAGTCGAGAGTGGTAAGGCCTCCTTCCTTAGCGCCCTCCGCTCCTACCTTTTCGGTGGCTCACACGTTAGGTCGCAAAATCGAGGATGGCTTGACCGCAGGAGATCCAAAAGTGAGATTGGAACTCGCTTGATGAGGGGCGGTACGCTGCGTATGAGGTATTGAGCTGGAGAAATACGTTTTCCTTGAAATAGCGGTCCAGAGGGTGCGCTTATTTGGACCGACAATTATCGCTCTTGGTCCAGAAGCGCGATAAGTTCCTGTTGCGAGTGGACGCCCGCCTTGCGGTAGATGTTCGACATATGAGTCTTGGTGGTGCTCTCGGAAATGAAGAGCTTCTCGGCGATGGCCTTCGCATTGCGCCCTTGTGCGGCCCACGTGAGCACTTCCGCTTCGCGCGGGGATAGCTTGCAGCGCTTTACCAGGCGGGCGCAGCGCTTTTCAAGTGAGCTGTCCTGTGCGGCTTTTGTCGGCATGTCGACAAAAGTGATGGTACGGTAGCCGGGGACGGAGGATTCTTCGTCGAAGGGCAAAAAGAACAAGGATGCCAAGATGAAGGATGCGACGATGGCCAAGGTGACGACAAGGCTTGTATCTTGCGCCTCGCTTGCCACGGTGAGCGTGCCGATGAGCAGGCCTGCGGCGAATCCGCAGTTGGCGGCAAGCTTTCCCCGGGTGGAGGTGTAAAGGACAGGGAATTCTTTCGCTGCAGCGAGTACCGCCAGGCAGCCGCAGTGCACGGTGCGGAAGAGAAACCAGCATACCACCATCACGCCGAGGGCCACGATGGCGAGCGCGTCTCCAGGCGCGAGATAGAGGAGTAACGCGCACGCGACGATGGCGGAGAAGAGGCGAAGCGCGCCCGAGTAGAGCATGGATCGACGGTTTCCCATCGCCGAGGAGATGATGGCATCGACAAGAATCGCCGCTGCGCCCGCAATGAGCACGTTTGCGGTCCCGGTGCGGAACAGTAGGATGAAGGCGTATCCGAACGCCACGTTGAGAGTGGCGCTCACGATGTCGAGATGGCGGGTTCCCTTGAAGAATGTCGCCACGGGCTTGACGGACCTGTCGGGCTGAGGGCGGCGGCGGGGGTTTATGAACATGACGAGCAGCATACTTGCGAGCAGCATGAGCCAGCAGACGACGCCGAGAGCGAGCTTGGGAAGAAGCGCGGTGCAGAAGAGGAAGAGCAGCCCGCCGGTGCAGAAGACCGCTGCATGGGCGAATTGGTTGTGGCACAGACCGCCATGGACCATGAAATCGTCCCATAGCATGAATCCCATGGCGATTGAAAACCCTGCGAGAAGGAGGCATGTGTACGTGAGGGGGAGTGGAGGCGTTTCCCCTAGGGCGTCGAGCGCCATAATCAGGGGTGAGAGCGAACCGGGTAGCAAGCTTACGAGGAAGAAGAACTTCTTGTGGCAAAGCGCCACGCTGTCGCGGCGTCTAAACCAGAGCAGCAAGCCCTCCGTGCCGATGATGCTTCCGATGAAGAACACGAATTGTCCCAGATGAGCTTTGATGAAATCTACGCCAGGCGGGAGCTCTGCAAATGCCCCGAAGAAGGCGATCAGGTAGTAGCCGTAATACAGGCAGAATCCCACGACGATGGTTAGCTGCATGAACCCGAGCCCTTTGGTTTTCACGATGTCCCCTTTGTTCCGCTGGTTTCCCTTATCAGCTGCACGCCCTCGTTGCGGCAGCGGATTGGGGACGTCACGTCGTTGCGGGGGAGCATCCCGAACGTGCCGCCTCGCCCGATTTCACTTCGCAAAACGCTTGTATTGCTTTCACGATCGAGGCTATGCCGTGGCGGCGGTCGCTGTTGAGATGCGGTTTCATCTGCGGATGTTTGAGAAAGAGCGGCTGCCATGCGGCAACGTCTTCGAGGGGCTGCGTATTGAGCATCCACGTGAGTGCCCCAAGCAGCCCCTCGATGATGAGGGAATCCGATCCAAGGCTTAGCTTCAGGCGACCGTTGCGCGCTTCGAGCATCAGCCAGGCGTTGCTTGCGCAGC
This sequence comes from uncultured Coriobacteriaceae bacterium, assembly GCA_900554945.1. Taxonomy (GTDB): domain Bacteria; phylum Actinomycetota; class Coriobacteriia; order Coriobacteriales; family Eggerthellaceae; genus Ellagibacter. The sequence goes on from USJN01000099.1 coordinate 4,106, forward strand.
CTTCCATCTTGCAATCGTTGGTGCGGTCTTCTTCTGGAATCGCGTTTAGGTCCCCGATGAAGCTTAGGATGTACTCGAATTGCAGCAGGGTGTCGTCGAGCAGCTCGAAGTTGCAGAGAAACTCGTCTTCCCGAGCCTCTATCGATGCGGCTCCATTGCCGCTTTCGTGTTGGGCGCCCATCGAAATCCCCCCATTCGTTTCGAGCGCGTCTGCCGAGGCAGGCGATTGCCAGTTTGTTTCGGCTATCGAGTCGCCTGCCATACGAGCGCGGCAAGCTCGCCGACACTATGGCAGAGCCCGGCCCTAAAGCAATCGAGCTGCACGTGGAATTCCTTTTGAAGAGCCATGATCACGAGAGCCTGCTTGACTGTCGCAGAGTCGGCCCCGTCGCAGTTTGCAGCCTTGTCCTCGTGTTTGACCAGTTCAGGCGCTATTCTCAGCATCTTCGCGAGACTTGCCTGCGCCAGCTTCTCCAAATTGTCCCCTGCTGGTTCGGCTTCCTTTTCGTCCAAGCGGAACTTGGCCAAGATGAAGCGTCTGACCAGGCTCTCGACGCGCGATGCATCGAGCGTCCCCGCCGCGCGGTCGCTTTCGAACTCTTCGCAAACAAGGGCAGCCCCCCGCTTGGCAGCGAGGAGCTTTTCTATGACGGCCTTATCGGGCATCGCGCGAACTCCTTAGGCCACGACCGGGGTGAGGCCGAGGCGTTTCGCGATGAACACGAACTGGTCGACGTAATCGCCGTATACGAGGGGGAGATGCAGTCCGAACGAGACGTGCTTCTGGAAGAAGTCATGCTCGTTGGCAACACGGAAGATGAAGCCTCCGTTGCAGTTGTCGGAATCGTATCCGAACCCTGCGACAATTTCTCCGCGGCCGATGAACATTTCCTTGCAGTCCGAGGAAATTCGAATCATTGTTATGACCTGGCCTTTGTCGTCGTTGAAGTCGTGACGTTGAATCGCTCCGAAACCAGCATCCAAGGCGAAGTGGCGCAAGGCGAAGTCGTCGAGCTTGTCGAAGCCGTGGAGGCAGCGGCAGGGCGTCGAGTGGCTTACCAGGTAGAGGTTATTCTTGTCTCCTTCGATAGGTGCTGAATATTTCGGGTCGGAGAAGTTAACCTCTCCGTCGGGCCCGAGCGGTGCGGGTAGGGTGTTGCCCATGTAGGCCGCTTTCCCCGTGAGCGCCATTTCGAGAATCATGCACAAAACCGAGGTAACGTCGTACTCGCACGCGGAGCCCACGCCGCGCTCGAGGTTGAGGCTATGGGTGAGGCAGAAGGTGAACTGTTCCTCGTTGAGTCGCCTCGTCGAGCATGCGTCGGGGCAGGGAGCCGCGAATCCTGAGCAATCGTATGCGTTCATGACCTTGTCGACGACCTTGTACGCCTTAAGGCTGTTGACGAGGTACTTTTTCTCAATCTGACACTCGGATGCGTCGGCCATAAGGCTTTCGGCGAGCTCTTCGCACCAGGCGATTTCCTCCGGCGTGACGTTCATGGTCTTGCGGCCGGGGGTGGTGTGGTTGCCTTCTTCAGGCAGGGGAGAGAGGTAGTCCATAAGCTCGTGCACGTTCACGTAGCGGAAATTGGTTCCGAACGTGTCGCGCGCGAGGCAGAGGCTGTCGAAGGTATCGGTACCGCCTGCCATCGCCTTGTCGCCTCCGAAGCGCGGGGCGAGCAGGATGTTTGCAGTGCGCAGCGCCTTCTCGGCGCGAAGGCAGAGCAGCTTGTCCTTCAGCTCGGGCCAGCTTAGGGAAAAGATGATGTCGGCACCGCGTCGCACACTCGAAGCGAATGCCAACTGTCCGTACATCTTGAAGGGATTGGGTCCAATCGGCTTTTTGGTCCGCAGCGCAAACTCCTCGATGACGGTGTTTGCGCCGAACGCGGTGTTGGTCAGATAGAAGTCAACGATATGGTCGTCTGCGAGCGCCGATTCGAACCACTCTTCCTTGATGTCCCAATCGTCGGTGGTTCGAATGACTGCCGGCTCCAAAACTTCGAACCGCGCGTCGTTGCGCAAGTTGAAATCAAGCGCCTTCTGCAT
>USJN01000100.1 GCA_900554945.1 uncultured Coriobacteriaceae bacterium
GTTAACGTCCATGTACACCGAATGCTTGGCGCGCAGGTACATGGGCATATCCTCAAAGGATATTTCGAGAGCATCGACCGCCTTGGTTCCCATAAGCGACCCCTTTCATCGGGTTTACCTTGGGAACATGATATCAAGAAGCGCGCGGAGTTTTAAGGGTTGGGCGAAGAATTAGCAAGCACCAGGCGCTTTTTCGAAATCCCACGTGAAAGTGGCTATATCACGCCCCCGGGCGTAGCTATTCGGAAGGGGAAAACGAGTCGGGAGTTGGCGGGACAGCGCGACGGGAATCACTGCGGGGACTGGCGGGTCGGCGCGAGGGGAACCTGACGCCCGCGAAGGCGCCGATTGCGGGCATCACGCTGCCTCACGCGCCCGAGCGCGCCGAGCGACAGAAGCTGGGTGGGGCGGTCGGCGGCCCGCGGCGGCTGTCGCCTTCCCTACGCGCCCGAGCGCGCCGAGCGCCGGAAGCGACGCACGCGCAAGAAGTCCCCCGCAGCGGGAAGGGCGAAGTCGGTGATGCCTGCACCCGCGCGAGTCGCGAGAACGCCGTCGGCACCAGCTGCAGCGGCATCGCTCGCCCCGGCGTCGGCTGCAACGTTGGTACCTGCCTCGAGAACAGCGGCAGCCTCGGCGTCGGTCTCGGTCCCAATCGCAGCAACTGCACCTTCCCCTGCCCCGACCGTGAAGCGATAGATGCCGCACGAGCGGTTCGCCACGGGCACGGGCACCGGCGCAGGGTCGGGATCGCTTTCCGTGGGATCGGGCAACCACGTGAGATTGCGCACGACAACGCGGGTAATCGGCACCCGCGGGCTGAGAACCTCGAGTTCCTCCCCTTCCGCAAAGCGATTGCGGCAGCGCGCAACGATGGTGCGGTCCTCGGGGTCGGTAGCGACGACGTCGGCTACGTGCATCGCCTGCTGCTCATAGCCATCGTAGTTAGGAGCCTGTTCAGCCTCGCCAAAGAAGAACCCCGTCCCGTACGGGCGATGCGACACCGCCTCCAGCTCAGGGGCGAAATCGGCGACCGGCGCACCGTCGAGCACCTGGCGATACGCGTTCACCACGCTGGCCACGTAAAACGCCTTCTTGTTGCGCCCTTCGATCTTGATGGAGTCCACGCCCGCCGCCCGCAGCGCGTCAAGGTGCGCGAGCATGTTCATGTCCTTCGCGTTCATGATGAACGTGCCGCGGTCGTCTTCCTCGATGGGAAAATGCTCGCCCGGACGCTTCTCCTCCTCGAGCGTGTAGCTCCAGCGGCAGGGCTGCGTGCAGTGCCCGCGGTTGCCCGAGCGGCCGGTGAGATAGGAGCTGATGAGACAGCGCCCCGAGACCGCCATGCACATGGCACCGTGCGCGAACGCCTCGATTTCCATGTCTGCCGGCATGTCCTCGCGCATGCGGGAGATATCGTCAAGCGACATCTCCCGCGCGCACACCACGCGGCTCGCGCCCAAGCTATGCCACACGCGCGCCGCTTCGGAGTTGGCGACGGATGCCTGGGTTGACACGTGGAGCGCCACGCGCGGGGCCACGCGACGGGCAATGGCGGCCGCCCCCAAATCGCCGATGATAAAGGCGTCGACCCCCGCCGCATCGAGTGCGCGGAAATAGTCGGGCAGCGCGGCCAGATCGCCTTGCTCCATGAGAATGTTCGCGGTGACGTGCACCTTCACGCCCGCAGCGTGGGCGATTTCCACCGCAGCGGGAATATCCTCAAGCGCGAAGTTCGCCGCGCGAGCGCGCATGCCGAAGCGATCGGAGGCCAGGTACACTGCGTCCGCGCCGAAGCGCACGGCAGCGCGCAGCTGCTCGATGCCCCCCGCAGGCGCAAGGAGCTCCATATTACGTTGGGTATTCAGAGGATCACGCTCTTCCGCTCGTCTGAGGCGCGCCTGCGCTACGCCATTTCCACCTGAGGGCCTTGCGGCGTGTCCTTGATCGTGAGGCCGAGCGCCGCCATGCCATCGCGCACCGCATCGGCGCGGGCCCAATCCTTCGAAGCGCGCGCCTCGGCACGAAGGGCCACGAGCGCCTCAACGGCCTCGGTCGCGTTGCCGCCCGCGTACCCGGCGAGCTCGGCGGCAAGGTCGACGACCTCGACGGGATAGGCGTCACCCTCGGCAGTGGCCGCCGCGACGTCGATGCCGAACACGCCCATGAGCTCGGCGATCGAGTCGCGCGCGGCAATGAGCGCCGGCACATCGGCCGCGGTGGGCTCCTTGCCCGCTATCGCGCTGTTCACGTCACCAACCAGGGTAAACACCGCGCCCAGTGCGGCAGGGGCGTTGAAGTCGTCGTCCATCGCGTCGACGAAGGCCGCGCGCGCCGCCTGCGTTGCCCCCTCGATCGCCGCAGCGTCGAGCGCGCACGCGCCCTCGGCCGTCGCGGACGCAAGCAGCCACTCGAGGTTCTTCACCGTGTTCTCGATGCGCGTGAGCGCCGCGTCGGCCTCGGCCAAGCGGGCGTCGCCGAACACGAGCGGGCTGCGATAGTGCGTCTGCAGCATGAGCATGCGAAGCGTCTCGGGGCGCACGATGTCGAGCGCCTCGTGCAGAAGCAGGAAGTTGTTGAGCGATTTCGACATCTTCTCGATCTCGCCGGTCTTCTCGTTGGCGATCTGCAGCATGCCGGAGTGCATCCAGTGGCGCGCGAACGTGCAGCCGCACGCCGCCTCGCTTTGCGCGCGCTCGTTCTCATGATGCGGGAACACCAAGTCAGCGCCGCCGCCGTGGATGTCGAAAGGAAGTCCCAAGTACTTGCGCGACATGGCCGAGCACTCGATGTGCCAGCCCGGACGCCCCTTGCCCCAGGGGGAATCCCACGAAGGCTCGCCAGGCTTGGCCGCCTTCCACAGGGCGAAGTCGAGCGGGTCGCGCTTGCGCGCCTCAAGACCCTGACCGTCGGCGCGAAGCTCGCGATGGCCCGATTCCATCTCGTCGATGTTGCGGCCGGAAAGCTCGCCGTAAGCGGGGTACGAGCGCACGCTGAAGTACACGTCGCCTTCGACCTCGTAGGCATGCCCACCGTCGACGAGCTCCTGCACGAGCGCGATCATATCGGGAATCTCACCCGTGGCGCGCGGGCGCACGTCGGGGTCGAGCACGCCAGCCGCGTGCATGTCGTCGATGAACGCCTGGGTGTATTCGGCGGCCACCTCCGCAGCACTTCTACCCTCTTCACCTGCGCGTTTGATGATCTTGTCGTCGACATCGGTGACATTTTGCACGAACGTCACGTCGAAGCCGCGCCAAATGAGATAGCGGCGGATCACGTCGAAGCTGATGAACGTGCGCGCGTTGCCGATGTGGATGCGGTTGTACACGGTCGGGCCGCAGACGTACATGCTGATCTTGCCGGGCTCTTTCGGCTGGAGCTCGACTTTTTGGCGCAGCTTGGTGTCATAGATCTTAATCATAAGGTTCCTGATACTTTCTTGTGATAGCTGGGAAAGCGCTCGCTTGGCGGGCGCCTAGTCCTCTTCCAAATCCTCCGGGCTCACAGGATCAACATCGGCGAGCGCCTTCTTGAACTGCGGACAGACCTCGTCGCGCAACGCGGCGATCTGCGCCTCCAGGTAGTCGATACGCGCGCAGTTGGAGCGATGCTGCTCTTCCACGATATCGGGGAGGTTCTCCATGCGCTTCGCGGCGGCAGACTGCTCGCTGGTGACGCGTTTGCCATCGCGCTTGACGATGCGCCCGGGAATGCCGACGACCGTGCAGTTGGGCGGCACGTCCTTCACCGCCACCGCGCCGCCGCCGATCTTGGAGTTATCGCCGACGGTGATGTTGCCGAGCACCGCCGCGCCCACGCCCACGATGACGTTGTTGCCGAGGGTCGGGTGGCGCTTGCCGGTCTCGTTGCCGGTGCCGCCAAGCGTGACGCCCTGGTAGAGCGTGCAATCATCGCCGATGATAGTGGTCTCGCCGATGATGACGCCCATAGCATGGTCGATGAAGAACCGTCGGCCGATCTGGGCACCCGGGTGAATTTCCACACCCGTCATGAAGCGCGTGAACTGCGACGATATGCGCGCGAGGCTCTTTAAGCCATGATTCCACAGCCAGTGCTCCACCACATGCGACCAGCGCGCATGGAGGCCTGGGTAGGTGAGCCAGATGACGAACGAGCTTTGCGCAGCAGGATCTCGTTCCTTAACGGCACGGACATCTTCGGCGATCGTCTTGAAAATATTCATAGCAAACCCCTCTGTTCAAGTAGGATTATAGCAAACTCAATCCGTACATCGAACGAGAAGAGCCACCGCCGTAGCCGAAATGCCCTCTTCGCGGCCTTCGAAGCCCAAATGTTCAGTCGTGGTCGCCTTCACGCCCACGTTTTCAGGGGAGATGCCCATCGCGCGCGCCAGGTTCTCGCGCATCTGATCGCGGTAGGGGGAAAGCTTCGGCGCCTGGGCCGCGATGACGCTGTCGACGTCGAGGATCTCGTAGCCGCGATCGCGCACGAAACCGGCAACGGCAGCGAGCAGCTTCATGGAGTCGGCGCCTTCGTAAGCGGGATCGGTGTCGGGGAACAGCTTGCCGATGTCCCCTCCGCGAACGCCGCCCAAAAGCGCGTCGGCCACCGCATGCGCGAGCACGTCGGCATCGGAGTGTCCGAGAAGGCCCCGCGTATGGGGAATGTCGACACCGCCCATGATGAGCTTGCGTCCCTCAACGAGCTGGTGGACATCGTAGCCCTGGCCGATCCGGAGGTTCCTGGGGTCCATCGGTTATTCCTCCGGCTGCTTCAGATAGAGCGCGCGCACGGCTGCAGCGAGCATCGTGCAGTCCTCAGGCACCGTGAGCTTGATGTTGTTGCGCTTGCCTTCCACCACGAGGACCTTGCCGCCGAGGCGCTCGATAAGCGAGGAGTCGTCGGTGCCCACGAAGCCATCGGAAAGCGCGCTCGCGTGCGCACGGCGGTAAATTCCCGTGCGGAAGACCTGCGGCGTTTGCGCATCCCAGAACACGCGGCGGTCGGGCGTGCCCATGATGACGCCGTCTTCCACAATCTTGAGCGTATCAACCGCGGGGTGTCCCACGATGACGCCGTCGCAATCGATGTTGCCTTTGCAGGTGTTGATGGTGTGCAAGATGAGCTCGGGGGAAACGAGCGGACGCGCGCCGTCGTGCAAGACGACGTAGTCGTACTCGTCGGTGACGTACTCGAGGCCGGAGAACGCCGACTCCTGACGCGAGGGGCCCGAGGGCGCGACCACGATGGGCGTGACGAACGGGAACGGGTTGATCGCGCGGTTGAGGTATTCCTCCTGGCGGTCCTCGGGGCATACGATGACGATGAGCCCCACGTCGCCCACAGCGTCGAACGCCTCTGCCGACCAGGTGAGAATAGGCTTCCCGGCGATTTCGACGAGCTGCTTGCCGCCTTCGCGACCGAAACGCTCGCCCGAACCGCCCGCCAGGATGATGGCGGCCGTCTTCGGCTTGGGGTCGACAACACCCTGCAAGCCGCACACTGTTTTCGTGAGCGCATCGAAGTCGAGGTCATCGAACATCGCGTCCGGCACGTCGAGCACGGAGGGCGTGTATATAGGGTCGATCGTTTTCGGCATGAGAGTCCTTCCCTTGTTCGTCGGGCCGCGGGAGTGCGAGTGCGCCCGAGACCCGACGCATCGTTTGCGTGCTATTTTACGGCAAGCAGCGAGCGAGCGGAGGCATTCCGCATAACAAGTTGAAAGAGGCAGGGCACGTGGGCAGGGCGCAGGCGTGAGGCTGCTGGGGGCGCGGGTGGGAACGGGCAAGAAGCAAGTCCATCGACCGCTTCAGAACCCTCAGCGGGAGCACACAGGCCAGTTCGTGGTCACTTGAGCGAATTGTGCGACGTTTTGGCGGTCGCTGAGCACGCAGGGACACGGCCTAAGCCAGAACGCCCTGCAAAATGCCTGGTCACGAATTTCACCCTAAATCGCAACCCGAAAAAAACAGCGCACAACTCGTCCAGTTGACCACCAACGAGGGGGTCTGCTCCATGCAGCCCCTGAAAAGGATTGCCTGCCCATCATTTCCGCCTCCTGTCATTCACGTCACAAGCCCAAAAGTCTCTCGGAACGAAGACGATATG
>USJN01000101.1 GCA_900554945.1 uncultured Coriobacteriaceae bacterium
TTCGTTTTGGCAGGGCGCTTCGAGGTGGTGGATGAGCTGGAACTTCTTCTTCACGGCGGCGCTCTTGCGGCGCTCGGGGAACATGGGATCAAGATAGATTACGTCGGGCGTGTCCCCAAGATGCGACATTGCCTCGATGCTGTCTTCCTCGAAAAGCTCCATACGGCAGGTGATGTCGGCGAGATTGGGGTTGGCTTGTGCGCGGTTGAGCGCGTCGCGCACAAGGGCTGCGACGGTGGGGTCTGACTCGTACATGCTTACGCGGAACCCGGCAGCTGCCAGGAGAAACGAGTCCTCGCCAAGTCCCGCCGTGGCGTCGATCGCCCATGGCTCGGCGCAGTCTCGGACCTTCGCCGCGCGAACGAGCAGCTCGCTTGAGAGGCGGCCTTTCCGGATGCGAGGGAGCAGCTGCGAGAAATCGCCGCGAAGCACCATCCCGTTGCCGACAAGGGCAAGTCCTTGCTCGTCACGGCGAAGCGACGTGCCTCCAAGGGCGGCGGAAGCCTCGCGCTCGCCGTGCTGCGACGGCGCGATTGGCGAGGGGCCGTTTGCCCCTTGCTGCTCTGCGTGTATGCTCTGTTGCTCGACTTTTCTCATGTAATAGCATTCTAGCGCGTTTCGCTTGATGTCGGCGCTATCCGCGGGCGATGTGGCGGGGGTACCACTTTTGGAACCACGCGGTGAAGACGCCCATGAGCGCGGGAAGGACCGAGTTAATCGCGCCGACAAAGCTGGCCGCGTCCGTCTGCATGATGAAGTACGTCCAGATGGGCGTGACCAGGTAGAGGATTCCCCACGCTGCAGTTAGGATGCGGTTCGTCCTCATGAAGATCGGGTTGCGCAGCGCCGCGTCGCCGTTGTAGCTGTTCTTGGAGTAATGAGCGGTCAGCGGCACCTTTGCGAAGCAGGAGAGCGTCCACATAAGCCCGAACAGAAGATACGATGCGGGAATCACCAGGATAGGAGGGGCTCCCGCCAAAAGCGCGATGGAGCAGGCGCCGACCCCCAAGCCCGAGATCCGATCGTACAGGGTCGCTTTCGCCCGCTGCATCAGAACGGGCGAAAGCACGCATACCGCCATGCTGACCAGGCTGCCCCAGAACCCGTCGATGGAGGCTGCGATCCAGAAGACAATCCAAGGGGCGAGGAGCAGCATCATGTTGGTTTTCGGCTCGACCTCGTTCTTGCCGCGCGCCGCCGTGCCCGTGCTGCCCGCTGAGTCCGCGCCCGCGCTGCCCGCCGCGCCTGCGCTCGCGGCCCCGAAGAACTCATCCCAGTGAATCATCAGGTCGAAGTCACCCTCGACCGAGTACATATGCCTCATGAGCGCCTCATCGCCGGCAATCTCGCCGCTGGCGATCGAGCGCCAAACGCTTAGAGGCGTATTAATCTTCGTGGTGAAATCCGCGGCAAAGCCTGCGGCGGGTTCCTCCTCCACGTGGCTTCCTCCCTCGCCGAGAACGATGCGGTAGGTCTTGCCGATGTCCGTGTAGTTCATGTCGAGCACGACGTCGCGCCCCGGCCACGCCTGCCTGCGATAGAGGGCAGCCATCTGACGTGTGAACACCAGGCTGGGATCTTCCTTCTCGCCGGACTTGCCGACTCCCCAGCTCGCGTCCGCCATCGCCTCGAAGACGTCGCGCGGGAACAGGTTCTGGTCAAGCTTGCCGCGGGTCTCCTCGCTGATGGCGCTGGATGCGAACTCCTTCCCGGCCTTTCTGACCCAGGAAAGGTACTCGTCGGTGCGCTCCGTCAGCTCGCCCACGCGGAAAAGCTCGCCCTGACCGCAGAAGATTGCGGTGTAGCCGCCCTTCCCGCAAAGCCGGTCGAACAGGTCGCTCACGCAGCTGTAGTTGCCCTTCGCGGTGTAGAAACCGCAGGTCGAAATCACCACTGTGCGCTTGCCGCTCATGTCGTAGCGCGACGGGTGCCCGCCGCTTTCCTCCTCCGCGCTCATGAAGGGGAGCGCCATGGGAAGCTGCCGATCGATCAGGTTCTTCAGCGGGCCGGGCAGCCCGAAGTAGTACAGTGGGAAGCTCCAGATGACGACGTCGGCTCGCAGGATCTTCTCGATAATCTCCTGCATGTCATCGTGGATGCAGCATTTCCCTGGCGTCTTGCTCCAGCAGGAGAAGCATCCCCGGCAGGGCTTGATGTCGAGCGCGTCGACGCTCAAAGCATCGACTGTGGGCGCTTGCCCGTGGGCGTCTTCTTCTTGGGCGGTAATGCCTTGGAGGAAAGCGCTGGTCAAGCGCCAGGTATTGCTTTGCTTGCCCTTGGGGCTGCCGTTGATTGCCAGAATTCTCATTTCGCGCTCCTCAGTTCGGCGGCGCAGTGCTCGGCCCAGTCGATGTGCATTCGCAGACTTCTTCTGCCGAAGTCGGCGGTCATCTTCCAGTACGGGCTTTGGTCCTCAAGGCCGAGCTTGCCTTCGAATTAGTCGATGATATACCACAAATGGAATATTGGTGGCAGGTTGGGGTGGCTTTTGTGACACGCCTTCTGCTTTTGGCGGCCTGAGCTCATTCCGCGGAAGATGGCGCCGCACGTTAGCGCTAGAATTGGAACAATTGACCCAAGGCCCAGGGCAAAGCTCCAAGCCCAAACCCCAACCCCAAGCCCCGCCCCGAGGCCTGTGGGAAAACGAAACCAGAGGAGAGACGCGTGGCACAGGACTTCTTCGACCTGCTCTACAACGGCTATACCGGCGAGTACCAGCTTATGAGCTCGCTGTACCGCAACGGCCTCGATGCGCTGCGCCCGCCTGCCGACATGGGGATCGATGTGGTGTCGCTCAATCTCAAGCAGCAGCTCGAGCATCCCGGCACAGCTCCCGAGACCTTCTTTTTCCAGGTGAAAACGGCGGTGACGAATGTGAGCGAGGCTGCCGACCGCCCCGGCGCGATCGCGACGGTGGAGTTCAAGCTCAAGCAAAGCGAAGTGGACCTGCTCGCCTGCTCGCGCGACCGCGCGCTGTTCTGCTACGTCTACAACTACGAGGCCGATTCGCTCACGGACGCGTTCGAGGCGCCGTTCATCTGCTTCTGGCTCGACGGTACTCTCCTCGAGAAGGTTCGCAGCGGCGGCGCGTTCTTCCGCAAAGAGGGCGAGCCTAAGCTGACGCTCGCCTGCCAGCTGCGCAAACCGAAGCACGAATACGGCCACTGGCACGCCGTGGTGGTGGACGAGAAGGGGAGCAAGGTCGACGGTGGCTACCTCGGCGTTGTCGGCGGCTCGGGATACCCGGCAGACGACGAGGCGGACCACTATAGCGTGGTCGGCTATCTCAAGTACGCGCGCAGCTGCTCGGGTGTCGCCGAGAAGTCGGACTCTCCGACGCAATAGAAGGGGAAATTTGCCCAGTTCGTGGGCTTCTTGGGCGAAATATGCCCGTGTGCTGTGCAAGGTGATAGCATGGTGAGCAAGATATGACGACGAAGGCGCCCGCGCGGCGCCTTTTTCAGGAGAGGAGGCCGCAAAGATATGTCGGCGGGTGCGATTAAGCGACACTACGAGAAGGTGATCGCGGCATGTTGCTTCCTCATCCTGTTCACCAACGTCGGCCTGCCCTCCACCTCGTTTTCCGTGTTCCAGCCCTACCTGGTCGATCTGCCTGGCGTTGGCAACACCGGCGGCTCGATCATCATCTCGGTGCGCACGTTCATGTCGCTGATCGGCATGCTCGTGGTCGGACGCTATTACGACCTGCTCAACTGCCGCGTCGGCGCGTTTCTCGCCTCGCTGTGCGTCTGTGCAGGCTTCTTTCTCTATTCGCAGAACACGGGAAGCTTCATCGGTTTGTGCGCAGGCTCGGTGTTCACGGGGCTTGGGTACGGCTTGGGCGGCATGATCGCTTCGACGATGCTGATCAACCGCTGGTTCCGCTCGAACGTCGCCACCGTGGCGGGCATCGCGGCGGTCGGGTCGGGGGTGGCTGCCGTCATCTTGCCGAACGTGACGGTTGCGCTCATCGGCACGTACTCGCTTTCCGCGGCATTCCTCTTCGAGTCGGCCCTCGCGCTTGTCCTCGGAGTGCTCGTCTTCCTGCTTTTGCGCAACTACCCGCGCGACCTGGGGCTTGAGCCTTACGAAGCGCCCGAGGGGAAGAAGGCGGGCAAGCCCGGCCGCGCCCGCGCCGCTCGTCGCAACCGCAACGTTCCCGAAAAGCTTGCGCCGCTCGTGCTGGTCGCGATGACATTCGTCGGCTGCATTTCCGTCGGCGGCACGAGCTATCTGGCCGTGCTGTTCACCTCGGAGGGCTTCTCCGCCGAGGGTGCGGCGGCGCTCGTGGCACTGTGCGGTGGCTGCCTCACGGTCGCCAAGCTCGCAAGCGGGGTCGTGTTCGACCGCGTCGGAACGAAGCGCGGCTCGATGTTCTTCTTCGCCCTGTTCATCGGTGGCACGTTGCTGCTCTGTCTGTCGGATATGGGAAACGTGGGGCTTGCGGGCGTTGGCGTGTTCCTCTACGGGTTGGGGCTCTCCCTCGGTACCGTGGGCATATCCGTCTGGTCGATCGAGCTCGCGCCGAAGGGGCGCGAGGCCAAGACGATCAAGAACTTTCAGCTCTGCTATGCGCTCGGCGGGTTCATCTTCACGTTCCTCCCCGGCTTTTTGGCAGAAGCGTTCGGAACCTATCTTGTTACGTATGTGATTCTGCTCGCGATGATCGCGTTCGCCGCCGTGGTCGTCGTGGGTGTGTACCTTTTGGGAGACCGTCGGGTTTCTGATAGCATACGTTCGTAACACGCAACGATTCCACGACAAGGAGCGGCAATGACCGACGATCCGATCACCTCACCTGACGCGCGGCAGGCGCCGGTATCTTCTGCGGACGCGCGGCCTGCGCCCATCACCGACGAGCAGCTCCGCGAGATGATGCGCGATGAGGAACCTTCTTTTCTCGAGCGCAACTCGGGGCGCGTGGTGACGCTTGCGCTGATCGCGGTGAACGTGGTGTGCTTCGTGGCGGAGATGCTCATCTCGGGCACGGGCCAGGACATCTCGATTCTCACGTTGGTCCAGATGGGTGCCATGTACGCGCCGATGGTGCAAGGCCCTGCCGACCTGTGCCGCTTCGTTGCGCCTATGTTTTTACACATGGACCTCATGCATCTTCTGTTCAATATGGTCGCGCTCTACAGCGTGGGTGAGCTTTTGGAACGCGTGCTCGGGCGCGGGAACTTCCTTTTGCTCTATTTCGTCGCGGGCATCACGGGCAACGTCGTCTCCTACGCGGTCGACATGGCGCAAGGCGGCGGGCTGTCCGTCTCCGCCGGCGCCTCGACGAGCGTGTTCGGCCTGTTCGTAGCCGTGGCGCTTCTGTGCGTCCTCGTTCGCGGTAACCGCGCGGTTTTCCGCGACTTCTCGAAGAGCATGCTCTCGATCATCGCGGTGAACGTCATCTACACGTTGCTCGTGCCGAACATCTCGATCAGCGGCCACCTAGGTGGCGCCATTGGCGGCGCGATTGCAATGCTGCTGCTTCCTGCGGCGACCCTTCGCACCCCGCGTCCGGTCCGCATCGTCGTGGCCGTGCTGTGGGTGGTGGCCGTCGCTGCCGTCCTCGTCTGGGGCGGCGTTTTCTAGAAAGCAATCGATAGAGGCGGCACTCTGGTTTTCCTTGGGTGGGACGAGCCGCCTTTGCCGGATGCGCCTCTGCCGCGCGATTGCGCGTCGCGGTCCGCAATCGGCGCGCGGTAGGCACGGTGGTTGCTTGTGGATGCCGAACTCCACGTCGTAGCGGGCGAGCTGTTGGTTGATTTCGAGGGTGCGCTCCGCGAGGTCGGTGCAGGGCGTCTGCTCGTCGAGCCCTTGTTCTTGCTTGGCCGCCAAATCGGCCCCCTTCCGCGAACGGGACGAAGCGGCTGTGCCTCATAAATGGATAGCTATGAGCCTCATCGTATCGTTCGATTGTTTCGACGAGCGCGTACCGATTGGACGGCTCGATTTCGGGGTGCCCCGCTTGTCGGGGATGCGGGCTTGGAGGCTCGGATTCTGTGTGCGCGCCGATAGGCGTGCTC
>USJN01000102.1 GCA_900554945.1 uncultured Coriobacteriaceae bacterium
TCGGTTTCGAAACTTAAAAATAATTCGAGTTTCGAAACCGAGAAGGAGAGTTTAAGCGAGATACGACATCAGCTCCGAATCGACGCTAGAGAGGGAGCTCGCGCCGCTTCTGTCCATCAGGGATGCATTCCCGAAGGTTCTCATCGCCTGCGTAGGAGTTCGAACGCGCACAAATCGATCTGGATGCAAGCGAAGCCCCCAGCCAGCTCCGTGACTCATGGGAAAGCCACCTGAGACTACTCACTTTGTCCGCAACATGGCAGGAAGCTGTCGTGCGCTACAGCAGCCGGTATGTGCGGCCTTCGTAGTCAATGACGCCTTCCTTGCGCAGCTTCGAGAGCTCGTTCGACAGCGCGCTGCGGTCGACGCTGAGGTAGCTTGCCAGCTTGGTCTGGCTGTAGGGGATGGCGAAGGCGCGGGTGCCGGCCTTCTTCTGCTGCTGCGATAGGAAGGCGAGGATCTTGCCCCGTATGGTCTTGGGAGTCATGGCTATGGCGCGGTGGTTCATGTCCAGGTTGCTTAGCGCCAAGGCGCGCATGAGGTTCGAGGATATGTGCGCGTGGCAGCCGCACTGCTTAGGGCATGAATGGATGATGCGTTCGGCTTTGAGCAGCACCACCTCGCAGGCCGTATCCGCCAGCACGTCGATGTCGAGGGGCTCCATGCTGCAGGCGTAGCCGTGCGCGAAAAGCGAGCCGGGCCCCAGCATCTCCAAGATCGTCGTCTCGCCCCAGGCATCCGAGACCTCGATCCGCACGCGCCCAGACAGGACGACGCCGAGGTATTCGGTGGGCTGGCCGGCGCGCATGATCCGCTCCTCCCGGCTGAAAACCCTTCTTGTCGCCCCAAGGCAAGGCAGCATCAGCTTCGCTTCGTCTTGGGTTATGCCGGCGAATAGCATTGAAGAAGAAGTAGGGATATCAAGCATTAGTTTCTCCTGTAGGTTCTACAACAGAAATGTATGTGATACCACAGTATAGTGCAGTTGCTTCGAAAACACACCCCCGAGTAGAGGAGCGCGAAATGACTGACGAGAACATGTTTTGCTTCCAGTGCGAGCAGACGGCGGGATGCACCGCCTGCACCGGAGCTGCCGGCGTGTGCGGCAAGACCGCCGATGTGGCTCGGCTACAAGATGATTTGACCGGGACATTGGTCGCCTTGGCCCGAGCCGAGAGCGGCGGAAAGGGGGATACCGAATCCGACGGGCTTATGCTGGAGGGCATGTTCGCCTGCGTGAGCAACGTCAGCTTCGACCCTAAGACCATTGCCGCCCTTGAGCGTCGCGTTCGTGCGAAGGCTATTTCCCTGGGCGAATTTAGCTCGTACGACATGGGCTTGCTGTGGGACGCGCAGGAGGATATCCGCAGCCTGAAGAGCCTGCTGCTCTTCGGCATGCGCGGCGTGGCGGCGTACGCCTATCATGCGCAGGCGCTGGGGAAGTCGGACCCTGTTGTGTCGGCGTTTCTCTACGAGGGCATGAGGGCCGTCGGCTCCGACCTGGGCATGGACGAGCTGCTGCCTTTGGTTCTCAAGTGCGGCGAGGTCAACTTAGCCGCCATGGCCGCTTTGGAGGAAGCGAACGTCTCCGCCTACGGCAAACCCGAGCCTGCGACGGTTGAGCTCAAGGTTGAGGCGGGACCCTTCATCGTGGTCACCGGCCACGACCTGCACGACCTCAAGCAGCTTCTGGAGCAGACCGAAGGCCGCGGCGTGAACGTGTACACCCACGGCGAGATGCTCCCCGCGAACGCTTATCCCGAGCTGCGCAAGTATCCGCATCTGAAAGGCAACTACGGTACCGCGTGGCACAACCAGCGCAAGGAGTTCAAAGACCTTCCCGCGCCTATCCTGTGGACGACCAACTGCTTGCTGAAGCCAGACGAGTCGTATGCCGACCGCGTGTTCACCACCGGACCCGTGAGCTTCCCTGGCGCGCATGTCGTCGAGGCGGGCGAAGACGGCGCCAAGGACTTCTCTGCCCTTATCGACAAAGCGCTTGAGCTGGGCGGTTGGGATGTCGATCGAACCTTTGCCGGCATCAACGGCGGCACCAGCGTCACTACCGGATTCGGCTACGACACCGTGATGAGCGTCGCTCCCGCCGTCATCGATGCGGTCAAGTCCGGCGACATCAAGCGCTTCATCCTGCTGGCGGGCTGCGACGGCATGCGCAAGGAGCGCAACTACTACACCGACTTCGCCAAGCTTGCTCCCTCCGACTCCGTCATCTTGACTCTGGCCTGCGGCAAGTACCGTTTCAACGACCTGGATCTGGGCAGCATCGACGGCATCCCGCGCCTGCTGGACGTCGGCCAGTGCAACGACGCCTACGGTGCGATCAAGATCGCGCTCGCGCTGGCGGATGCTTTCGGTTGCGGTGTGAACGATTTGCCGCTTTCCATGGTGCTCTCCTGGTACGAGCAGAAGGCGGTGTGCATCTTGCTCACGCTGCTGCATTTGGGCATCAAGGGCATCTACCTGGGCCCCACGCTTCCGGCGTTCGTGAGCCCTGGCGTGCTGCAGGTGCTGGTGGACAACTACGGCATTCGTCCCATATCCACTCCCGAGGCCGACCTTGCCCAGATCATGGGCTAGCCGCTCTTTTTGAACAGAACCCAATCTCGTTCCCCGAAGCAGGACGGCATCGTCGGTCCCTGGAATGTAACTCCAGCAGAAACTATCGATTAAGCGGCAGGGGCTTATCCCGCTCGGCGGCATTGGGATTCCAGGCTGCCGCGAAATCGTCGTCCATTCCCTCTCCGATGATGCCGCTACGAATTCGCTTTCCATACCGAGAGCGTGATTTGCGGCCTCGAGTATTCGTCGAATTCCTCCTCTGATTCGGTATCGAAGGAGCAGGCGACGCGAACGGGGGTGTCGTTGCTGTATACGCGGACACCCTCGTAGAACGACCCTGCCAGGAACGTCTCTTTGAAATCGACGGGGATAGCAGACGTTGCAAGCAGCTCGGGGTCGGCAACGGATATGTTCAGGCCGCTGAGCGGGGCGTTAAGGGTCTGGAAGTCTCGCTCGGCTTGGCTTAGGTTTTCCTCGAGGCTCGCCGCGACATTGACGCCTTCGCAATAATTGATCTCAGTAATCGTCCCGTATTCGTTGAAGGTCAAGTAGACGTAAGCCCCCTCCCAGCTGTAATCGCCTTCTCGCAGATAGCCTCTCACGTGATAGCCGTAATCTTTGTACTTCTCGTACGGGTCATCTGCCGAAACGCGCTCGCATACCTGCTCTAGCGCGTTTTCCGCCATGTCGATTTGCTCGGCGGTGAGGGCGATCTTCTCCTGCGTCTCCTGGCTTCCCTGGGCGTATTGCGGAATATATATCGCAATAAGGACCAGAACGGGCACGATCGAGAACGCGATCAATTGCTTCTTGATGTTCGGAACGGGAACGCCGTAGGCATCGGCCATCGCCTCGGCGTTGTTCGCGCTTTCCGAAAGCATGTCTGCCGCCGTGCTTACCGCGCCAACCGCTCCCGCGACCTGGGCCGCGCCCCCGAGAGCCTGAGCCGCCTTGTTGTCGCTTTTTTGCAATAGACGCCCCGCCGCCTGCGTCGCAAGCACGCCGGCAACTTGAGCCGAACGGTCGCTTTGAGTCTGCCTTACCGCAAGGCGATTCTGCAGGTCAAGCCATTGCTTTCCGCGCATGCCGAACTTCGGGCGAAGCGCGCAGAAGCAGAACACGGCAACGCAGAGCGCGACAAGAGCGATCCCGGTATTGATTCCGGTCGGCTGGAAACCGTCGTTATGGAAAACCAGGTCGTCGATCATTTCCAACGGCACGATAAGGGCGCACAGCGCAAAGGACATGATGAGCGCCCGCAAGGCGATCTTGGGATACACGCAGTAGCGCTGGATCTGCTTCTTCTCTTTTTCGCTGAGTGCCCGCATGCGATGCCTTTCGTATGCCGTCGGGATAAGCTTGGTGCCGATCGGTAAGGAGGGCGACTGCCGCAAGGTCACTGCTGGGCCGGCTCTTCCCGTTCGATTGCCGATAGCTGAATAAGACGCCCCTTCCTACCCAACGCGCTACATTATAGAGGACTTGATAGGCCGTATCGGAATCAAGCGCATTAGGTAAACCGATGATCTGGAATGATTGTCGACCCTCGAGCAGTGCAGCCGTAGGACAGGACAGGACAGGACAGGACAGGACAGGACAGGACAGGACAGGACAGGACAGGAATGATCACTCGCTCATCGCTGCGCGACGCTGCGAACCCGAGCGGCGAATTCGACTGCGCCAGGCTGCGGGAAATGCTCGTTGGAAAATATGGCGAGGCAAAGGGCGGCTCCATCGTTGAATCGCTGCTGGCGAACTCTGGAATCCTTGAAGGGGAGGGGCGTTGACGTATAAGACTTCGGCGGCACTGGAGATGGCGGTCAAGCAGGCGGCCAGGGAATCGCCGCAAGACACGAACCGTGCCATCGCGGGCTTTTGGCGGCACAGGCTACTGTGCCGTGTGTTTGCGAACGCAAACCGCTCTTTTGTGCTGAAGGGTGGGCACGCGGTGCTCGCTCGCACGGTCGACGCGCGAGCAACTCGCGATATAGACCTGCTCTCGAGGGGGGATTCGCTCGATGCGGCAGTCGAGGAGCTGAAACGGCTCGCGACGGTGGACCTCGGCGACTTTGCAACTTTCGAGTTCATGCGCGCGACTCCGATTAAAACGGAGGACGAGTACCGCAGTGGGCTCAATGTGCGCTTCAGGTGCCTCGTCGGAGCCAAACCCGTTCAGGATGTCTCCATCGACCTGGTCGTCGACGAGGTCGCATTGGAGAACATCGATATCGTGGTGCCTGCCGACAGACTCGAGGTGAGAGATGTGGAGGTTTGCGACTACGCTGTTTATCCCGTTGAGTGCGCGCTTGCCGACAAGCTCTGCGGAATTATCGAGACCCATGACGGCAGAGCCTCCTCCCGCGTGAAGGACCTTGTGGACATTGCCGTCATCGCCACATCCATGTCGGTCGATGGTGCGAAGCTGCAGAAGAGAATCGCCACAGAACTCGAAGCGCGCAAGCTCTCGAGACCGGATACTTTTGGCATTCCCAACGTATGGAGAACCTCTCGTTCCTCCACTTATGCGAATATGGCGAAGCAGGCGCGCCTTCCGCCTGAAGCCGCATCTCTGGAAAGTGCCGTGACATTGGCGAAGAAGCTACTAGACCCCGCTATCGGATCGCTTTCCGACGGCATGTCGTGGATTCCCGAATCAGCGCAGTGGGAAAGAGAGCCGCGCTAGTGGAGGCCAGCATCTTTGAGGGGCACGCGGAAAGTTTGCCCCTGGCGAAGCCCGCCAAGCGCCCGAGGGCATGAACTTCCACGGTGAAAGAAGAGGCTTGGCAGGCGCGCGGCTCTTGCGGCTTAGACCAGCTTGCCCTTGCTGTGGTCGATCATGTGCTGGATGATCTCGGCCGTCCAGTCGGCGAACTCGCGGTTCTTCGTGACGAGCTTGTCGCCAGCAAGCTCCTGGTAGCTGATTTTCGCCTTGGCATAGCGCGTGACCTTGGATTCCTCCTCACGGGACAGGCAGTCCTCCGTGGTCTTGAAAGCGCCGAGCGCGCGGATCATCTTCGCGTTGAACATGATGTGCGGCTTGTCATCGGCGTCGAGGTAGATGAAGGCAGCCTTGGTCACGCCGAGCTGGTTGGCGTGCAGACACGCGACGTTTTCGAGCGACTCGAGCGTGTCGGTGAGGTCGGCAGCGAGCGCTGCGGCTTCCTCGACTGCGACGGCATCGCAGGGCTGCGACAGGATGGCGTCGTCTTTCACCAGGTCTTTGATCATGAGGGTATCCTCCCATAGGTTGCGAACAAAGCGCGCCCGCAAGTTGGGCGCTCGTGTTTGGAATTGTACCACGGAAGGAAAGACTCGCCCTCGCTGTACCCCGCGCAGAGCCAGGACAACGGCTTCGACGGGTGACTCATGCTCGGGGAGCCGCTATTCCGAGAGGTGTTTTTGAGACAATTGAGAGGCGTAATGTCTTCCA
>USJN01000103.1 GCA_900554945.1 uncultured Coriobacteriaceae bacterium
TGGTCCATGTCGAGGATGCTCGCCACGTCGTGCGGGTGAATGCCGCGCACGTTGAAGCTGATGACCCCATGGTGGTCTTCGGGGCGCGGGCTGCCGATGATGTCGATGTAGGGCAGCTGCGCCATTTCCTCCATGCAGTATTTCACGAGCGCCTTCTCGCGAGCGCCGATCACGTCGAGTCCGACCGACTCCACGTATGCAATCGCTGCGGCCGTGGCGTAGATCCCCGCCGCGTCCTGCGTGCCGGCCTCGAACTTCTCGGGGATAGGCGCCCAGGTGGCGTCCTGCTCGGTGACGGAATCGATCATCTCGCCGCCGGTCAGGAAAGGCGGCATGGCACGCAACAGCTCGTCTTTGCCCCACAGCACGCCCATACCGAAGGGTCCGAAGATCTTGTGGGCGGAAAGCGCGAAGAAGTCGGCGCCAAGCTCTTCCACGTTCACGGGAATGTGCGGCGTGGACTGCGCGCCGTCGATGACGAAGTAGCCGCCCTGCTCATGGACGCGACGTCCCAGCTCGGCAACGGGGTTTTCCACGCCGAGCACGTTGGAGACATGCACGACGGAGAGGATCTTCGTCTTCGGCCCGATCTTTTTGTCCATCTCCTCCGGCTGGATGATGCCGTTCTCGTCGGGGTAGAGGTAGACGAGCTTCGCGCCTGCGTCGCGGCACGCCTGCTGCCAGGGGATGAGGTTCGAATGGTGCTCCATGATGGTGATGCACACCTCGTCGCCAGGCTTGAGCACGGTGGGGGCGAAGGCCTTCGCCACGATGTTGAGCGATTCGGACGCGTTGCGCGTGAGCACGATGTCGTGCCAGTCGGGCGCGCCGATGAACTTGGCGACGCGATGGCGCGCCACCTCGATGGCCTCGGTGGCCTCGACCGATAGGCGGTACAAGCCGCGAAGCGCGTTCGCGTTCATCTCCTCGTAGAAGCGGCGCTGCGCATCGAGCACGGTCTTGGGTCGCTGCGCAGTGGCGGCGCTGTCCAAAAACGCCAGGTCAGGATGGTTCGCCAGAAGCGGGAAGTCGCGCTTGTAGGGGTTCTCCGCGATGTTGGCGGCGCATACGATGTCGCTCGCCGTGGCGGAGGTTGCGGCTGCGTGCGCCGCGTCGGCGATCGCGCATGCGGTAGTGTCGCTGGCTGCTTGCTCGGCGGCGCGT
This sequence comes from uncultured Coriobacteriaceae bacterium, assembly GCA_900554945.1. Lineage (GTDB taxonomy): Bacteria > Actinomycetota > Coriobacteriia > Coriobacteriales > Eggerthellaceae > Ellagibacter. Next base: position 1,165 of record USJN01000103.1, read on the forward strand.
GCGATAAGGGAATCGGTCTGGCTCATGTTACATCGCCTCTTCGTCTGCGCCCACGAGCTCGAAGGGCACGTTCAGTTCTGCGGCAAGGCGCGCAACCGAGGCGCGCACCTGGGCGTCCGGCGCGTTGATGGCCGCTTCCTCAAGGGTTGCGTTCGCGAACAGCCGCTCGGCAGCTTCCTGGGAAATGCCGCGCGTCATCAGGTAGTTCATCTGCTCGGGGCGCACGTGGCCGATCGTGGCCCCGTGGTTGCCCGCCACGTCGTCCTCGTCGCACAGGATGGTGGGGATGGTCTTGTTGACCACTTTCTCGTCGGCGAGGAGCACCGTCTCGCGCTCGGTGCCTTCCGCGCCCTTGCAGCCGTGCACCAGATCGATCGTGCCGCGCAGCACCTTGCGGGACCTATCGGCCAAAACGCCGTTGGCGTCGAGGTTGCAGGTGGTCTTCTTGCCGCGATGCCGCACGATGTAGTTGAAGTCGCGGCGCTCGTCGCCGTGCCCCAGGTAGCGCGTGTGGATGGTGGCGTCTGCACGGTCTCCGCGCAGGTCGCAGGCAAGCCCGGTGTAGGACTGCCCGGCGCCGAGCACGCGGTGGTCGACCTGGATGCGCGCATCCTCGCAGGCGATGTATCCTTCGCCGTCGAGAGCGATCCAGCCTTGCCCGAGCGTGTGGATGGTCGCCACGTTCACCCGTGCGTTCTTGCCGGCGAACACGCGGGCGTACAGGCCGATGATGCCTGCACCGGCGTCGGGGGAGTCGAACGCGACGTTGAGCGTGATGGTGGAGTTCTCCGCCGCCACGATGTCGACGCAGGCCACGTTCGCCTTGCCGTTGATGCCGTTGACGCGGATGGTGGCGCGCTCCGTGGCGCCCGCCTTGGTGGCAAGCACGATGCGTCCCTCGCGGGCTCCGCCGACTTCCTCCAGATAGGCTGTGGCCTCATCGCCCAAGGCACACTCGAAGGTGCCGGCGATGCTCTGCGCCATCTCTTCTTCCACGGCGCGCTTCTCGAACACGGAGAGCGCGGGGATGTCCAGGTCGTGAGGGTCTACGTCGGGGCGGACCGCCTGCAGGATGGCGCGCGTGTCGGGCGCGGCCTTCGCGTTCGCAGCGTCGAGCTCGGCCTGGGCGGCTGCCACCGCCGTATTGAAGGCGTCCTGCGCGCCGAGGAGCGCCTCGTCGGCCTCGACCACAGCAGACCGCGCGGCCTCAAGCCCTTCGGGCACGTCGACGGTCGTCTCGTTCATATGCAGCTGATGCCACGTCGCTGCGGGCATCGCGTTCACGTGATTCAAAGTGAGGGCGCTCATTATCCAATCGCCCCTTCCATTTCAAGCTTGATGAGGTTGTTCATTTCCACGGCGTATTCGAGGGGGAGCTCCTTCGAGACCGGGTCGGCGAAGCCGTTCACGATCATCGTGCGTGCCTCTTCCTCGGGAATGCCGCGGCTCATCAGGTAGAACACCTTGTCGTCGCCGATGCGGCCGATGGTCGCCTCATGGCCCACGTCGACGTGCTTGCAGCGGATGTCCATCGCGGGGATGGTGTCGGAGCGGCTGTGGTCGTCCAGCATAAGCGACTGGCACGACACGCTCGCGACTGAGTTTTCCGCGGCGGGGGTCGCCACAACCGAGCTGCGGAACGTCGACACGCCGCCGCCCTTCGAGATTGACTTCGTCTCGATGGCTGCCGTCGTCTCAGGCGCCGCCAGGACGACCTTGCAGCCGGTGTCGAGGTTTTGGCCGGTGCCTGCGAAGGTGATGCCGGTGAAGGTGCAGCGCGACTTGCGCCCCTTCAGGATCGACATCGGGTACAGGTAGCCCACGTGGCTGCCGAAGGAGCCGGAAACCCACTCGATCTGGCCGCCCTCGTCGCACACCGCGCGCTTGGTGTTCAGGTTGTACATGTTCTTCGACCAGTTCTCGATGGTCGAATAGCGCAGCTTGGCGTTCTTGCCCACGAACAGCTCGACCGCGCCCGCGTGCAGGTTCGCCACGTTGTACTTAGGTGCCGAACAGCCCTCGATGAAGTGCAGGTCAGCGCCATCTTCCACGATGATAAGCGTGTGCTCGAACTGGCCCGCGCCCTTCGCGTTCAGGCGGAAGTAGCTTTGCAGCGGGAAGTCGAGCTTGGTGTCCTTCGGGACGTACACGAAGCTGCCGCCCGACCACACCGCGCCGTGGAGCGCCGCGAACTTATGGTCGGTCGGGGGGATGAGCGTCATGAACTTGTCGTGGATGAGCTCTTCCCACTTCGGGTCGTGCAGCGCCTCCTCGATACCCGAGTACACGATGCCCATGCGCGACGCGGTGTCCTGCATGTTGTGGTACACGAGCTCGGAGTCGTACTGCGCGCCGACGCCGGCCAGGTAGCTGCGCTCGGCCTCGGGGATGCCCAGGCGGTCGAAGGTGTTCTTCACGTCGTCGGGCAGGGAGTCCCAATCACTTTTCTGGTCGGTGTTGGGCTTGACGTAGGTCACGATGTGGTCCATGTCCAGCCCGGCGATGGAGGGGCCCCAATCAGGGGTTCTGCTCTCGTGGTAGATCTCGAGCGACTTCAAGCGGTGCTCGAGCATCCAGGAGGGCTCGTCCTTTTTCGCCGAGATCTCGCGCACGATTTCGGGAGTGAGGCCGGCGTCGAGTTTTTCCGCCGCCTCCTCGCCGTATGAGAAGTCGTAGAGGCTGCGGTCGATGTCCGCGACCTCGGTGCGTTGCTTTGCCATGGTTTGGGCCCCCTTACGCGTCGGCTTCGGGGGTTGCGGCCTGCTCGAAGCGCTCGAAGCCGTGCGCGTCGATGTCGGCGATGAGCGCGGCATCGTCCTCGTGCACCAGATGCCCCTTCACCATGACGTGCACGCGATCGACGTCGACGTGCTCCAAGATGCGGGTATTATGCGTGATGATGATGAGCGTGCCGTCGCAGGTCTTGCGATATTCCTGGATGCCGCGGGACACGACGCCGAGCGCGTCGACGTCGAGGCCGGAGTCAGTCTCGTCCAAGATGGCCAGCTTCGGCTTGAGAAGCAGAAGCTGCAGCATCTCGAGCTTCTTCTTCTCGCCGCCGGAGAAGCCCACGCCCAGCTCGCGGTCGAGGTACGCCGAGTCGAAGTCGAGGCTTTTCGCCAGCTCGCGCACGTGCTTGCGGAATTCCTTGCCCTTCATCTTGAAGCCCTCGCGGCCCTCGACGGTGGCGCGAAGGAAGCTCGACAGCGGCACGCCGGGAATCTCGACCGGCGCCTGGAAGCTCAAGAAAAGGCCCGCGCGCGAGCGCTTATCGGGGGAAAGATCCGTAATATCTTGCCCGTCGAAGGTCACGGTGCCCGAAGTTACGCTATACTCAGGATCGCCCATGATTACATGGCCGAGCGTCGATTTGCCGGCGCCGTTCGGGCCCATCATGACGTGCGTCTCGTGTGCACCGATCGCAAGGTCGATGTCGTGGAGGATGGGTTTGTCGCCTACCGAGGCCGACAGCCCCTGCAGTTTCAGCAGCGGGCTCGTTGCAGTGGTTTCCATGAAATATGCCCCTCTCGTCTGTGCATAATCCTATGAATTTTCTAGGAATAAAATACCGCGACGCGCTAAAATGTCAAGTAATAGATTCCTTTCGCGCTAGAATAAGTATGCGAAATCGAGTCGGCCGCACCCGGGGTTTTCCGAGGGCGAACCGTATCACGAGGGGGAAGTGAGGATAAACGATGCTGGTAACCACGAAGGGGCGCTACGCGATGCGCCTCATGATCCGCATTGCCCAGCAAGGCCCCGACGGGAAGGTTCCCCTGCGCAAAGTGGCCGAAGAGGAAGACATCTCGCTGAAATACCTCGAGCAGGTGGTTCGTCCGCTCATGGCCGCGGGGCTCGTGCGCAGCGTGAGGGGCAAAGGCGGCGGCTACGCGCTTGCCCGCGAGGCGTCCGAAATCCGCGCAGGCGACGTGCTGCGCGCGGCCGAGGGCTCCACGGTGCCCGTGGCGTGCAACGCGCTCGAGGATGACGTGATCGGCTGCCCGCGCAAGGGAGAGTGTACGACGGTGCGTTTCTGGGCGGGGCTTGACCAGGTGATCGAGGAATACGTCGACTCGGCCACGCTTGCTGACTTCCTGGAGTACGCGCCCGAGCCCGGCATGGCCATCGAGGGCTGCTAGTGTTTTCTCCCCGCGCCTGCGGGGTCCATCGCGCGGGCCGCGTGGGCTGAGAGATGACGTGGCGGTATGCTTATTCTCGACGCCGCGCAGGGGGATGGCGTCGCCCGGCGCCGCAAGTCTTGTGATGCGCGCGTTCCCCAAACCTGGTAAAGTTCGCGCATGGAAGACATTCTGTGCGACATATCGGCGTTTCGCTTTCATCGAACCCCTCCGCAGGTTCTAATGCTGTGCCCTCCTTACCCCGACAGGGCGACCGATAACAATCGTGCAGGCTTCAGGAGCCATATACTCACCCATGAGATACTCGGTATCCCCGTCCATCTTTTAGCGACTGATCGCAAACGCCGACTGAACAACGTGAGCGCGGTGTCGCACCTCGTTACAAACGAGTTGCCATTTGGGTGCATACAGCAAACAGACCTCGGTATTTCAACGGCAAGTCCTCTCTATTCACTATTTAATCTTGCCTCACATGTCGACGAAAACCATCTTGTTATGGCGATGTACGAATTCTGCGGCACGTTTTCGGTATTTCGGCCGAGCCCAGTTGTTGAAGCGCTTCTCGACAGCATCGACTCTTCCGAGCTGCTTCCCCGGTCATTCGGGTGGCGGCGAGTCAAAAGTTCTTCGGGGAGAAAGACCGACCTTTGGAGACGCGAACCCCTTATCGAGCTGGGCGAATTGGG
>USJN01000104.1 GCA_900554945.1 uncultured Coriobacteriaceae bacterium
CCGTTCCGTTTTGGAGGGGGCTATCGAGAGTGGCGAGGAACTATGCCACGTAATCGGCGGCGTTGTCGCCGGCTATGCGACCGAATGTGTATATGTCTGCCATGGAGGTCGACCCCAAACGATTCGTGCCCATCTTATGACCGGCTACTTCGCCAGCCGCATACAATCCTGGAATAGGGGATCCTTGGACGTCGAGCACCTCAGCGCTTGTGTTGATGCGTAGGCCACCCATGGTGTAATGAACGGCGGGCTTGTAGGCCATAATGTAATACGGCGGGGGGTCCACCTTGTGCATGGTTCCGCGATAGGCGAAGTCGGGATCAGATCCTGCGTCGACGTATCCGTTCCACTGCTCGATGGTTTTCGAAAGCTGGGCTGCATCGATGCCGAAAGGCTCGCATGCCTCCTCGAGCGTATCGGCCTTCACGCATAGCTTGCGCGATGCGAGGTTCTCGAACTCGTCTGAATGTATATCTACCACCTTGGTCTCGTCGGCAGCGGCTTGATCCCATATTTCGTAAGCGCGCTCGTCGGTTTGCTCGAGGATGGCTTTCGATAGCACGTCGCGACGTCCAAGCTCCTCGACGAAGCGTTTGCCTTCCTTGTTGAACATGACCGTGCGCTCATCGAGACGCATGTCGTCCAGGTAGAGCAGCGCGCCGGTATCGACGTCGCAGATGGGATAGGTTTGAATAAGCTCCATGTCGACCAGATCGGCTCCGATGGCCGAAGCCATGGTCAGGCCGTCCCCCTGTGCGCCCACTGAATCGGTCGAGTTGAACTGCTCGCCGAACTCGGGGTTGGCCTTCGCGCGCATTTCGACGTTCGCGCCGAACCCGCCGCATGACAAGACGACGGCCTTGCAGTCGAAAGCGTACTCATCGCCCGTGACGACGTTCACTGCCTTTATCCCGTTGATCTTTCCATCGGAATCTTGTGCGAGATCGGTGGCTCTCGTGTTGTCGATGAGCGTGATGTTGTCGATGGATCGCGCACGCGTGGTCAGTCGCGTTGTCATGGCGTTGCCGATGTGCCCCGAGGGAATAATGGAGCGTTTGACGGTGTGGCCGCCGAAAAACAGCAGGTTGTGCTCCCAGGAAACGCCGCCCTCGTACGTGAGCCATTGCGCGGCATCGTACACGCCGCGGGCGATGACGTTGACCAGCTCGGGATCGCCGCGATGGTCTCCTCCTTCCAGCATGTCGGCCGCGAGCAGTTCGGGACTGTCTTCAAGCCCTGAGTTCTTCTGGATCCAGTTGCCCGGTACGGCCATTTCTCCGCCCGACAACGCGGTCGATCCGCCGAACACGCCGAGCTTCTCCATGAGCAGCACCTTCTTGCTTTTGTTCGCTGCACTGATGGCCGCAGTGAATCCTGCCCCGCCCGCGCCTACGACCACCACATCGTACGACGTGGGAATGTCGTTATCGGGCCGTTGAAGCGCCTTGTCGCGCTTCTTCCATTCCGATGATTTCTCTCCGGCTTTGTCGAGCGCTTCGGCAACGGCTGTGAGGTAGGCCATGCTGGAAAGCGATGCGCCGCTCACGACGTCGACGTTCAACGTCTGACCTTCGACGATGAGTTTGCCCAGCTTGTCCATGCAGACATCGCCCAATCCGGCAGACTCGCGAGAATCGAGCACGTCGATGCGCTCGATGGCGCCGTTTTTCGTGATCACTTCCACCTGTATGGAGCCGTGCTTGCCCATGCCGCTGCCGACGGTTGCCACGCTTGCTTCGTCGGAAGGTGCTTTCGCGGCGCTTCCCTTCGGCGCGCATCCGCCAAGGGTAAGGGCTCCTCCTGCGGTCGCAAGAGCGGCTCCGGTGAGAAACTGCCTGCGTGAAAGTTCAGCCATGATGTCCATCCTCCCTGTTATCTGTTCCGTCTCCCCGGTTGGTCGGCATCGCAACCGTGTTGAGCGTCGAGTACCGACCTGTGTGCTCGGGACAGCGGAAACATACCATCGGGAAAATGCCTTTGCAGCCCGCGGCGGGTTTCAATGTGTAACCCTACCCGAGTTTAAAAATGTAACCCCGTGCAAAACGCCTTCGATATCGCGGGGCGAAAGCGTAAGATGGAAGCTGGAATTGCAGGGAGGGGAGGAACTGCATGAGGGAGTTCGTCGCGCGTTGGAAAGACATGTTTATACGCATGGGGGCTATGCCGGTCTCTTTTCTCGGGGTGGGGTTGTACCGTGCATGGCTTGCCACGTTCTTTCGCTATGAGGCGTTTCCGACCATTGATTTCTTCGATTACGCGCTGTTCGAGGGAGCCATAGGCGTGGCGTCGTTTGCAGTCGTGCTCCTATCCCGACGTATCACGCCTCTGTGGTCGAACAACGCGCTGGTGACGTTGACCGCCATCGGCATGGTCGGAGGCTCTGCGCTCTGCGTGGTCTCGTGCTTCTGGCTGCAAGTTGCCGCGCTCAAATACGCCGGCCTCATGTTGGCGGGAGCGGGGCTGGGATTGCTCATCCTCATGTGGACCGAATTCTTCGGATCGCTGAATCCTATGCGCGTAGCGGTGTACTATGCTGGCGCCATCGTGTTGGGGGAAGCGTTGAAATGGCTGTTCGGCGGGTTGGATCCTGCGTATATTGCCGTGTTTTCCGTGATGCTTCCGCTTGCGTCCATCGATTGGGTTCGGCGATCGATGAAGCGTCTGCCGGATGTCGATCTGCCCAAACGCATGGGAAAGGCCGGGCTCTCGGAGGTGCCTTGGAAGCCCATTCTCCTTATGGGAGTGTGTACCTTCGCGACAGGGTTCGGCGTGTTGCCGGATCAGCCGCTGGTGGTCGGAAACGTCGTCGGGACTGTGTTGGTGGCGGCGTTTGTGATCTTCGGCGTATTGTCGTCGTCAAGATGGTTCAACTTCGACACGATATACCAGCTCGCCTTCCCCTTTATGACGGTGGGGTTGTTGCTGATCGCCCCGCAGTTCTCTCTCGATGCGCAAACGGTTGCGACCTGCTACGACGCGGGTTACACGATGCTTTCCATCTTCATCATGATCGTCTTGAGCAACATCACGTACCGTTTCGGCATTTCTGCCGCCTGGTTGAACGGAATCGAGCGTGGCATCCGCTATCTGGTGGAAGCTGGAGGATGGAGCTTGTTCGCATTTGGCTCGTCGTACTTGCCGGGGGAATTCATGAACATGCTTCATATCGGGATCGTTGCATCTGTGGTGGTGGCGTTCGTAATCCTGTTTTTCACCGAAAAAAGGCTTTCCGCGAAGTGGGGCATCAATCTCAAGGGGGATCCTGGAGAGGACGACGTGTTTTCGCCGGGGCTGTTGGCCATGCGCGTATCCGATCTTTCGCGCGAATGCAGTCTCAGCCCGCGTGAAGAAGAGGTTCTCCAACTGCTTGCGCGGAAGGGGACGACGGCGGAGATCGAGGAGAACCTGTTTGTGGCGCGCGGTACGGTAAAAGCCCATACGAGTCGAATCTATCGTAAACTGGGAGTGCACAGCCGCGAGGAGCTGTACGAATTGCTCGGCATCGCCGAGTAGCGCTGCGATGCGGTTTGAAGGAGGCGCGATGGCGAAGGAAACTTTGTTCGAGGAGATGGAAATAGGCTCGTTGCGGGCGAAAAACCGACTGGTGCGAGCAGCCACCTACGAGGCGTTAGCCGATGACGGTGGGCATATGACTCCTGAGCTGACGGCGATCTACGAGGAGCTTGCCGATGGCGGGATAGGTACGATCATCGTGGGGTATGCACGCGTTATGCGAAACGAACAGCCGAATCCTCGGATGCTGGGCATCTACGACGACTCGTTCGTTCCCGAATTCCGGGCATTGACGGACATGGCTCACGCGCATGGGACGGCTATCGTATCGCAGATCGTATACGGCGGCTCGGCGACGAAGCTCCAGCCGCCCAGCAGGCGCATCCTCGGGCCGTCGGCCGTCGCCAACCCGAAGACCGGCATCGTGCCGGTGGAGGCCACGGTTGCCGATCTGCATGAGCTCGCCCAAGCATTCGCCGACGCGGCGGCCCGTGCTCAAACTGCCGGATTCGATGGCGTCGAGCTGCATGCGGCGCACGGCTACCTGCTCAGCCAGTTCTTGAGCCCCTTGCTCAACAGGCGCCGCGACGAGTACGGCGGTGCCCTGCGGAACCGTGCCCGCTTCCTTGTCGAGGTCGTCGACGCTGTGCGCTTGCGAGTGGGTGCGACGTTCCCGCTGATCGTGAAGCTGAACAGCTCCGACGGCGTGGAGGGCGGCCTGACTGAGGACGACAGCATTGAAGCGGCGAAGCTGCTGGCGGCTCACGGCGCGTCGGCTATAGAAGTGAGCGGGAACTGGCGGAACTGCCGTGTGCGCGACTTCGATGGAGAGCCGTTCTTCGCTCCCTATGCGAAGCGGCTTGCGTGCGAGGTCGACATTCCCCTGATCCTTACCGGAGGCAATCGGCGGCTCGATGCGATGGAGCGCCTTGTTGTTGAAAGCGCCGGCGGCATAGCGGGTTTCGGTCTTTGTCGGCCGCTTATCTGCGAACCGCGACTGGCGCGACGCTGGCGGGTCGATCCGCAGGCGAAGCCCCGCTGCGTTTCGTGCGATAAGTGCAGCACGATGCCGGGCCATCGCTGCATTCTCCCCTAGGCGCTACGCGTCCGCGCCTTCCACGATGTCGATGAGCTCCTGCTGGGAGTGAATGTCCATCTTGGCGTAAATGTGGCGGACGTGGGTTTTCACGGTGTTGTGCGACAGGAACAGCTTCTCCTGGATCACCGGGCTCGTTCTGCCGCGCGCCAGCAGGCGTAACACGTCGCCTTCGCGCGGGGTCAGCCCGAACCGCCTGATCACGTTCTCGCATGACTCTTCAAGCTGCGACGTGTCGGGGTCTTCGCCAGCTTCGTCCGCCGCTGCGCGCGCCGGTGTCGGATGCGCCGGTCGCACCCCTTTGATGGCATCCTCGAAACTGAATCCCCGCATAGCCACGAAGTTGTACGTCATGAACAAAAACGTGACGATGGCCGACGACCAGAGTAGCGTGCTGCCGTCGAGCGCGCCGAGCGCTTCGATGCTTTGCACCAGCAGCGCGCCGCAGCCGATGCCCAGCCAACCGGCCGCAATCGCAAAAGCCGAGGTAGACAACGCGCCGGCGGGGTTGCGCGACCCGACGGCGGCGATCAGGTAGTAGGTGAGCATGCTGAAGCAGTCCGACCCGGCATACAGCAGCATGCTTGACATGTGGAACCCGGCGGGCCTGTCGAGACCGTTGAACGATAGCGGCACCAACAGAAATCCCGCGAACACGAGCAGCGCCGAAACGCGGTACAGCGCATCGGCGACAAGACGGGCGCGCGCAGCCACCACGATGAAGAACACCACGACGACCGGGACGAACGACAGCAGCGTGGCAGCTTGCGGCATCATCTGCCCTTGGCTTCCGAACGCATACCCGCATGCGGCGTTGAACAGGAAGACGGACACGTACACGAGGCTGGAGAACGGCAGGAACGACGAGGGGTTCGTCGCGTCCAGCACGGTTGGCGAAGCGCTTTCGCGAATGGCGGTGATCATGCGGTGCACTCGCGGGCGAATGAGCAAGTACGATGCAGTCGTGCACGCGAAATACAGCACGAGCGCCGCCAAAAGGTCCAGCGCGTCGCCCATGAGCACCAGTCCGAACTGCACGGCGTACTTCGCCACGAAGGCGGTGGGGATCACCACCATGCTGCGCTTCGTCCCCAGCTTGACAAGCGCCAGACCCACAAGCACCGAGAACCATACCGATCCGATGCCGCCGAACGGGCTGCCCAACGCGACAAGCAGAGGGCTGTCAGCCATCAGCCCGGCGCCCAACATGGCCAATCCTACGGCGAACAGCCCGAGACACGTGAGCGACCAAGGGTTCTCGCGAAACACCGCCGGCTGTCGATACGACGCGACCGCGACTACGACGGAGAACCCCACCCCGCAGTACGTGGAAATC
>USJN01000105.1 GCA_900554945.1 uncultured Coriobacteriaceae bacterium
CCGTAAGCCCGCCGTCGAACACTTCCTCGAATGAGAGCTGGTCGAGGAGCTGTTGGCGCACGTAGCTTGTGAAATACGGGTACTCGTAGATGCCGTCTTCGGCGCGCGCTTCGACGTCTAAGACGAGCTCCTCTTCGACGGCGCTATCGTGTTCCTCCTGCGTGATCGTTCCGTGTGTGAGCATGCGGTCAAGCACGACGTTGCGCCGCTTCGTGCAGTTCTCGGGATAGTCCTCAGGATTGTTGTACGTCGGCGACTGCGGGATACCAACAAGCGTCGCCGCCTCCGCAAGCGTAAGGTCGATCGCGCTCTTGGAGAAGTAGTGCTGCGCCGCGGCCTCGATGCCGTAGCATCCCGACCCGTAGTTGATCGTGTTCAGGTACATGAGCAGGATGTCGTCTTTGGAATACGCCTGCTCCATCTCGATGGCGAGCTCGGCTTCCCGTACCTTACGGCGAAACGAGATGTCGTTCGCCTCGCTCGAGAGGAGCGTGTTGCGCACGAGCTGCTGCGTGATGGTGGATGCGCCCTCGAGGCTTCCGCCCTTCATGTTGTTCACGAGCGCGCGCCCGATGCCGTAGTAATCTACGCCTTCATGCTCGTAGAACCGGGTGTCCTCTGTGGCGACCGTGCCTTCCAGCACATAGTTGCCCACCTGGTCTTTCTCGATGGGTTCCTGGTCCTGCAAGTAGAATTCGGCCAAAAGGGTGGTGCGGTCGTTCGCGTAGATGCGTGTCTTGGCGCTGTAGGCGAAGGCGTTCGGGTCGTGCACGCTGGGCAGCTCGCCGACCCATGCGTCCACGACGCGTCCCACGCCGAAGGCCCCGAGGCCGACGATAAGGACGAGCGAAAACGCCGCAACGAGCACTCCCCATGCTGGAGCATGGGTGCGCATTTCACGGTGTTTTCTCCTTACTCTCATGATTCGTCTATACTACCATGAACCGACCATCTGGTCTTTCAGACGAGGAGACACCAACCTTATGCGGAATATGGAACTTTTGGCGCCTGCGGGCAACATGAGCGCCCTTCACGCCGCCGTGCGTGCTGGTGCGGACGCGGTATATCTCGGGCTCGAGTCGTTCAACGCGCGCCGCGGGGCCGATAACTTCACCATCGCCACGCTCAAGGAGGCGTGCGATTACGCGCATCTGCGGGGCGTGAAGATCTACGTCACTCTGAACATCATCGTGCTGCCGGGCGAAGTGGGCCGTGCGCTCGAATGCGCTCGTCAGGCATGGCGCGCAGGTGCCGACGCGCTCATCATCCAAGACATTGGTCTTGCGAGCGAGATAGCCCGCGCGCTTCCCGACATCCGCCTGCATATTTCTACGCAGATGAACACGTGCAACGCCGCCGGCATCCGCGCCGCTGCCCGCATGGGTGCCAAGCGCGTCACGCTCGCCCGCGAGCTTTCCGTGGAGGAAATCGCCCATCTCGCGCAGGTGGGTGCCGAGGCGGGCGTCGAAGTCGAGGCGTTCGGTCATGGTGCGCTGTGCATCTGCTATTCCGGCCAGTGCCTCATGTCCTCCATGATTGGGGGCCGCTCCGCCAACCGCGGCCTGTGCGCGCAGGCGTGCCGCTTGCCCTACGAACTGCACAATGCCGCCCAGCGAAACCCTCTTTCGGCGCCTGGCGAACATCTGCTCTCGCCGAAGGACCTCTGCTCGGTCGATCTGCTTTCCGATCTGGCGCGAGCCGGCGTCGCGTCGCTTAAGATCGAGGGCCGTATGAAGTCGGCCGATTACGTGTCGGCCGTCGTGTCGGTGTACCGCCGCGTGCTCGATCGGGTGTATGCGCAGGAGGGCTCTGCTTCTCCTGCTCGCCCGACGGAGGACGAACGCCGTACGCTTGAGGAGGCTTTCTCCCGCGGGTTCACCACGGCGTATCTTGAAGGTCAGCGCGGAAACGACATCATGAGCTATCAGCGCCCGAACAATCGCGGCGCCTTTATCGGCCGCGTGGCCGAAGCGCGCAACGGCATAGCGACCATCTCTGCCGAACATGAGCTTGCAATCGGCGATGTCCTCGAGTTTTGGACGGGGAAGGGCCATGCCGCCCAAACGGTAGCCGACCTCTCCTTCGACAAGAAGGGCCGTGCGCGGATTGAGCTCGATGCGCGCGCGAAGGGCGTGCGCGCGGGCGACCGCGTGTTCCGCGTGCGCAGCGCGAAGGAAGCCTTCGAGGACGACTCCCTCGAGCCGCGCGTCGAGGTTGAGGGCGCGGTTCGCCTGCGCATCGGCGAGCCGCTTGAGGTCTCCTTCTCCTTTGCCCGCACGTCGCAGGGCGAGCTTGCCGAGGTTCGCGGCACGGCGAGTGGAGCCGAGGTCGAGCCTGCTCGTACGAAAGCCGTCACCGAAGAAGACGTGCGCGCCCATATCGACCGCCTCGGTTCGACTCCTTATGTTCTCACGCGGCTCGACGTCGAGCTCGATGAGGGGGTTGGCATCGGGTTCTCGCAGCTGCACCGCGTCCGCGCCGAAGCCCTCGACGATCTGACCGAACGAGCCTTGGCCGTCTACCATGCGCGCCGCCTTCCCCGCACCGAGGATCGCGAAGAGCTTCCCGCCGTTCGTCCGAGCGGTGCCCGCATTGGCGCATGGACGACGAATCCCGTGTGCGCAAGGGCCGCAAAGCGTACGGGTGCGCATATGGTGTACGTGCCGGCGCTGAACTACGGGCGCGGCGAGGCGGTGGTCGCGGGCCAGCTCACGGCCACGGTCGAGCAGGCGGGCTACCCCAAGCAGTGTCTTCTTGCCATGCCCGTCGTCGATCACGACGAGGTCGGGCTCTCGCGCGAGGCGAAGCTCGATTTCGATCCGTGGCGTTACGCGACGTCGGGGCGCCCGGTGTTCGTGGAGAGCCTCGGTGCCATGCAGATGGCCGCCGAGATCGGGATTCCCTTCGAGGTCGGCCCGCATCTGCCCGTCACGAACAGGCTCGCACTCGACGAGGTTGTTCGCATGGGCGCCGTCCGCGTGTGGCTCTCTCCCGAACTTTCGCTCGACCAGATTCGCGAGTTGTCTCGCGATACCCCGGTTGAGCTGGGAATTTTCATCTCAGGCGCGCAAGAGCTCATGATTACCGAGCACTGCCTGCTCATGAGCCAGGGCCCGTGCAACGAGGATTGCGCCGAGTGCCGCCGCCGTCGCAGCCCTCATTACCTGAAGGACCGCAAGGATTTCGATTTCCCCGTCATCACCGATGCGCTCGGTCGCAGCCATCTCTACAACAGCGTCGAGCTCGATCTGGTGGCCTCGCTTCCCGAGCTCATGGCGGCGGGCGTCACCTCGTTCATGGTCGACACGACGCTCATGAACGGCGAACAGGCGGCGCAGGCTGTCGGTCGAGCCATCCGCGCGCTGCGCATCGCGCAGTCCGACGGAAACTCTGTCGCCAAGATTACAAGCGCCACCACAGGGCATCTGTTCCGCGGCGTTCAGTAACACGCTGCAACACGTGGCGGGGCCCATGTCGCGCTATTTCGGTGGGACGGGGATGGGACAGAGGTCGGGTGATTTGCCTCAGTTAGGCTACTTGCAATTTGAAGGTGCTTCCCATGCGCAGCGCTGCGGCCTTGCAGTGCTGGGAAGCTCCTTCCCGGGCGCTATTTCACGCTCGTGAGGCGTCCTTGGTAGCCGCAAAGGACGCGCGCATTGCCCTCGGCAATGGCAAGTCCTTTCTCGAGTGCCGCTCGCGGCAGGTCGTAGTCATTGTTGTTCTGCGAGATGTGCATGGCAACGACGGCCTCGGGCGTGCGAAGACCCGCGGCGCGCGATTCGGTGATGAGCGCGGCAAGCTCCTCGGTTGCCTGCGGGTTCGAGAGGTGGCCGAATTCCGAGGCGATGCGCTGCTTGATGACGTAGGGATAGTCGCCGCTTTGCAGCATGCGCTCATCGTGGTTGCTCTCGAGCGCCAAAATGCGCACGTCACGTAAGGCCTCGTGCGCCGCGTTCGTCACGATGCCCGAATCCGTTATGTAACCCAGTGCGTCGCCGTCGGGCGCTTCGATGCGAAAGCCAAAGGAAGCGGCAGCATCGTGGCTGGTTGCGAAGGGGAAGGCGCGCAAGCCAGCGGCCTCGATTGCGCGCTGCCCCGTGGAGAGCGGCAAGATGGCGCAATCGCCTGCGACCTTCTGCAGCGCGGAGCTCGCGTCGATGCAGGCCTGGTTTACGTAAACCGTTGGTGCACAGCCTAATTTCGCGAGGCCGCGCAACACCACGCCCAACCCCTTGGTGTGGTCCCCGTGCTCGTGGGTGATGAGCGCGGCGTCGATTCGGGCGGGGTCGAAGCCCGCCTCGTCGCATCGCTCGAGGAAATCGCGCTTGCATATTCCGCAATCGATGAGCACCCCCGCGCCTGTTGCAGCGTTTTCGACGATGGTGGCGTTGCCTTTGCTTCCGCTTGCGAGCACATGTAACTTCAGCACTGTTTGTTCTCCTGTCGGGCGATGGGCAAGAATAGCCCTCGACCGTGACGATTAGATTCCACTGCGGCATTGTAGCGAAACGCCACTCGCTTCAGCGAAGAGTTTGGGCGAGAAACCCCCTTTCGGGAAAGGTGCCTGGCAGCCGAGAGCGTTCATTCGCTAATTGCGCAGCCCCCTCGATAGATTCGGGGCTTATGCGGCCTATGTGATAGAATCGCTTGTGCAAATCCGTTGTATGAAGGACATTTCGATGCTCACACCTGAAGAACAGCTTCACATCATCTCCTCTGGCACGGCGCAGATCGTGCCGGAAAGCGCTCTGCTCGAGAAGCTCAAGCGCGGCAAACCCCTCAACATCAAGCTCGGTGTCGATCCGACGGCTCCCGACATCCATATCGGCCACGCCGTCCCGCTGCGCAAGCTCCGCCAGTTCCAGGACCTTGGCCACGAGGTCACACTCATCATCGGAGACGGTACGGCGCTCATCGGCGACCCTTCCGGGCGCAACTCGACCCGTCCGCAGCTTTCCCGCGAGCAGATCAAGGCGAACGCGGAAACATACGTCAACCAGGCATTCAAGATCCTCGACCCCGAGAAGACGACGCTTCGCTACAACTCCGAGTGGATCTTGTCGCTAAACATGGAAGAGCTCTTGAAGCTCATGGCGCAGTTCACGGTCGCCCGAATTCTCGAGCGAGACGATTTTCATAACCGCTACACCTCGAACCTTCCGATCAGCCTCCACGAGTTCATGTACCCGGTCATGCAGGCTTACGACTCCGTTGTCATCAAGGCCGACGTCGAACTCGGCGGCACCGATCAGCTCTTCAACCTGCTTGCCGGCCGCGAGCTTATGGAGAAGCTCGGCATGGAGCCGCAGGTGTGCCTGACGCTCCCGCTGCTCGAAGGCACCGATGGCGTAAAGAAAATGTCGAAGAGCTACGGCAACTACATCGGCCTCACCGATGAGCCGTCCGACATGTTCGGCAAGGTCATGTCCATTCCCGATGAGCTTATGGTGAAGTACTACCGCCTGGCGTCGACCGAGTCCGTCTCGGCAATCGATGAGATCGAGGCCGGCTTGGCCAACGACGAGCTTCATCCTAATAAGGTAAAGCGCGCCCTCGCCCGCAACATCGTTGCCGCTTACTACGACGAGGAGCAGGCGAACGCAGCCGAGGAGCAGTTCGACCTCGTGTTCAAGAAGCATGATGTCCCCGACGACATCGCCGAGTACACGCCCGACCTCACTCCCAACGAAGAGGGCCTCGTCTATCTCGCGAAGATCATTCACGACGCCGGCCTTGCGCAAAGCGTTGGGGAAGCGCGCCGCCTCATCGATGGCGGTGGCGTAAAGCTCAACGGCGATGCGGTCGCGCCTAAGGCATACAACGTTGAGCCCGAGAAGCTGAAGGATTGCGTCCTGCAGGTTGGCAAACGAAAGTTCATCAAGCTCGTGTAAAAAAGGTCTTGCGGCGGTAAAACCGAATAGCTATAATGAGAAA
>USJN01000106.1 GCA_900554945.1 uncultured Coriobacteriaceae bacterium
ACCTAGCTTCTTAACATAGGCAAGCCTGGAGCCTCCCATTTCCGTGCGCCCTTGCGCGCGGACGGGAGGCTTTTTCACGAGGTGGGTGCAATCGCGTCTGCCGGATAGGAGTTCACCTTGGGAAGGAAATCTCGCGAACTGGCCGCTGCTCGCGCTACGGCCGAGGCGTTCCCCGGAACCGTTCTTGCAGTTGACGCCATGGGTGGCGACAACGCGCCCTCCGTCGTGCTCGAAGGCGTCGCAGCAGCGCTTGAAGCCGATTCTGCGCTCAAGATCGTTTTGTGCGGGCCTGACGAGGTGGTGACCCCGTTCGCCGCGAACCATGAGCGCTGTGAGGCGCACGTTACCACCCAGGTGATCGATATGGGCGAGCACCCCGCTCGCGCCGTGCGGCAGAAGAAGGACTCCTCGATCGTGGTCGGCTGCCGTTTGGTGAAGGAGGGCCAGGCAGCGGGCTTCTTCTCCGCAGGGTCTACGGGCGCATGCCTCGCCGCTGCGACTCTTGTGGTCGGGCGTGTGAAGGGCGTGCAGCGCCCGGCTCTCGCCATGCCCCTTCCCGCGCCGTCCCACCCGGTCCTTCTGTGCGACGTGGGCGCGAATGCCGACTGCAAACCTGCCTACCTCGTGCAGTTCGCCCGCATGGCGGGTATTTACGCCGAACGCATCTTGGGTATTCCGAATCCGCGCATCGGCCTTCTCAACATCGGCGAGGAGGAGGAAAAGGGCAACGACCTCGCGATCAAGACGCATGCGCTCATGGCCAAGCAGGTGCCAGGCTTTGCGGGCAACGCCGAGGGACGCGATATCCTTACGGGTGATTTCGACGTCGTGGTGTGCGACGGCTTCACCGGCAACGTGACCCTCAAGACCATTGAGGGCACGTCGAAGGTGCTTTTCAAGATGGTGAAGGAAGCCATGATGTCGTCTGCGAAGGCGAAGATCGGTGCACTCGCGCTCAAAAGCGAGCTTTACGAGTTGAAAGACCGCATGAGCGCCGACACCTACGGCGGCGCGCCGCTTCTGGGCTGTAAAGGCGCCGTTGTCGTCGGGCATGGTTCCTCGAATGCGAAGGCGGTGAAGAACGGCATCCTCGTGACCGCCCGCGCCGCCCGGGAGAACGTTTCTGAAATAATCGCGCAGACGCTCGCAGGCTCCGACGCAAATAATTCTGAACAGGTAGAATAAACGTTTAAGCAATCAGAAGACACGATAATCGCAAGGTGGTCCGATATCAGCATGTCGATGACTGAAGAACAGCAGGAAAAGCTCGCACGCGCCCAGGAAATCTTGGGCTACGAATTCAAGCAGGAGCAGCTGCTCCTCTCGGCAATCACGCACCCTTCGGCGACGGAGGGCCGTCCGGTCAAATACTCCTACGAGCGCCTGGAGTTCTTAGGCGACTCCATCGTGGGCGCCATCGTCGCGGCGATTGCGTTCGACAGCTTCCATGAGATCGACGAGGGCGGGCTCACCCGTATCAAGGTGGCGCTCGTCGCGGGCTCGAGCCTGTCGGATGTGGCCGCGAAGCTCGGTTTCGCCGACATCATCGTGTTCGGCTCCTCCGAGACGGGCACGGGCAAGCGAGGCCTTCACTCCGCGCTCGAGAACGTCTACGAGGCGGTCGTTGCCGCGCTCTACCTTGACGGCGGAATCGACGCTGCAGTGAAGTTCGTGCGCCGCACGCTCATCCCGCATATGTCGCTCGATCTGGCCGCGCAACCTGAAAACCCCAAGAGCGCCCTTCAGGAGAAGCTGCAGGAGGGCGGCATCACGCCGACTTACAAGCTGATCGAAACGCAGGGCCCACCGCACGACCGTACGTTCGTCGCTCAGGTCTACGCGGGTGACCAGGGACTTGCCCGCGGCACCGGTCGCACGAAGAAGGAGGCCGAGAGCCAGGCTGCGAAGAGCACGCTCGCGCGCCTCGGCGAGTTCTTCGGGCTTGGTCTTACCGAGGAGGAGCGCGCCGCCAAGGAGGAGGCCGCGGCGCAGGCCAAGGCCGAGAAGGCAGCCGCCCGAGCCGCCAAGGAGGAAGCTGCAGCGCATGCGAAGGCCGAGAAGGCCTCCGAGCGCGCCCGCATCAAAGCTGAGAAGGAAGCCGCACGCCTTCAGAAGAAGCAGGGCTAGCGAATGCACCTCAAATCCCTCGTCCTCAAGGGCTTTAAGTCCTTTGCCGATCGAAGCGCGCTCACGCTCGAGCCGGGCATCACGGCGATCGTGGGCCCGAACGGATCGGGTAAATCGAACATCTCGGATGCCGTGCTGTGGGTGCTCGGCGAGCGCAACGCCAAGCATCTGCGCGGGCAGGCCATGGAAGACGTCATCTTCGCCGGCTCCTCCGCCCGACGCGCGGCGGGGCTTGCAGAAGTCGACTTGGTGCTCGACAACTCCGACGGCACGCTTCCCGTCGACTACGACGAGGTCGCGATTACGCGCCGTATGTACCGCTCGGGCGAAAGCGAGTACCTGATCAACGGCACAGTTGCGCGCCGTATGGATGTGCTCGACATTCTTCATGACTCGGGACTTGGGACGGGCACGCACTCGATTATCTCGCAGGGCAGTCTCGACTCCATCCTGCAATCGAAGCCCGAAGACCGCCGCGCGCTCATCGAAGAGGCCGCGGGAACGCTCAAGCACAAGCAGCGCAAGGCGAAAAGCGAGCGCAAGCTGGTCCAGATGGACCAGCATCTCGCGCGCGTGCGCGACGTGACCGCCGAGGTCGAACGTCAACTGAAACCGCTCGAGCGCAAGGCGAAGCGAGCCCGCACCTACATCGGGCTTTCCGCCGAGCTCTCCGATCTGAAGCTCAAGCTTGCCGTCGATGACTTGCGCCATCTGCAGGAAAAGCACGCCGCCGCCACGGCGCGCGAGGAAGCCGTTGCTGCCGAGCTCGAGGCGAAGCGCGCGGAGATTTCGAACGCGGAAGCTGCCGCCGAGGCGCTGCAGGAGAAGATTCGCCAAGAGGGAGCGAGCGCAAGCGAGCTCACACGCCAGCATCGCCAGGTTTCGGGCGCCGTTGAGCGCATCGAGTCCGCTGAGCTCGTCATGCGCGAGCGCAAGCGTGCAGCAACCTCCCGTGCGGGCGAGCTTGCGGTGTCGCTCGAGGCGAACGCCACTCGCACAAAGACTGCCCAAGCCGACCTCGATGCGGTAAACGCCCAGCTTGCAAGCGTGCAGGCCGAGCGTGCGCAAGCTGAAGAAAAGGTGTCGCGGCTCGCTGCCGACCATGCGGACGTGACGTCGAGGCGCGCCGAGACCGAGAAGCGCGCAACCGAGCTCGGCCGGGCGAGCCGCGACTTGGAATCGCGCATCAACTCGGCCCGCGCCAAACACGCCGAGCTTAAAGAGGCCCTCACGAACGGGCTCGCGCACATGAAGATAATCGAGGGGCATACCCAAGAGCTTACCCTTCAGTTCGACCGCGCCCAGGCCGAGGCTTCCCAGGCGGAGGCCCATGCCCGAATGCTCGCCGAAGAGCTCTCGGCCCTCGAGCAGGTCGAGAAGGAATCCCGCATGCACGTGGGCGAGGCTGTGCGCGCTGCCGAGGAGGCACGTGCCGCCCGCGACGAGGCGAGCGACGCCGAGCGCGCCTGTGCTGCATCAATCGAGGCGTTGCGCGAAGTTGAGCGGGCATCCGCGAAGGCCCAGGGCCCGGCGCTCGAATGGCTTGCGAGCAATGCTGCCGCCTTCGATGCCGCAGTCGCGCCGCTTTCTCACGAAATCTCTGCTCCCGAAGGCCAGGAGGCACTCGTCGAGCACCTTCTCGGCGCCGACGTGGCAGCGCTCCTCGTGGCTGATGGGTCGCATGCGGCAAGCATGGTCGCCGCGCTCGCCGCCGAAGGGAAAAACGGCGAGGTGACGCTTGTCTTGCGCGACGACGCGAACGGGGTTTCCACGCCCGATGCCTCAGCGCGATCCGCGAATGCGTTGGGCCGGGCACTTCTCGAGGGGCTTTCGTTCCCCGAGTCGTCCGCTCGTGCGGTCCGCGCGCTCCTCGGCGATGTCGTCGTGTGCGAAAACCTTGAGGAGGCGCTCGCCGCCCATGAGGCCGACACGCTCGGCCTGCGCTTTGCCACGCCCGACGGGTGCATCGTGTGGCCGACGGGCAAGGTGGTCGCCGGTCGCCATGTCGACGACGGGGGGCAGGGCGCCCTCGCGCGTGCTCGCAGGCTTGAGGAGCTTTCCCGCGAGCTTGTCACCGCGAGGGAGGAGGCGCAAAAGGCGAAGGAGGCTGCCGATGCCGCCGACGCTGCCCTGCGCACGGCGCAAGGGGAAAGCCTTGCGAAAAGCCAGGAGCTCGCTGCCGCCAAGGGCAAGTCGGACGCCGCGCGCGCTGCTGCCGACGCTGCCGCGCAGAAGCTCACTTCGACTCGCCACGAGCTCGAGAACGTCGAGCGGCAACGCTCGGAGGCGGAGCAGGTCATCGCGAAGGCCCGTCCCGACGTGGAGGAGTATGCGCGCTTGGCCGACGAGCTCGGGCACGAGCTGGAAG
The DNA here is from genome assembly GCA_900554945.1 of uncultured Coriobacteriaceae bacterium. Taxonomy (GTDB): domain Bacteria; phylum Actinomycetota; class Coriobacteriia; order Coriobacteriales; family Eggerthellaceae; genus Ellagibacter. The sequence continues at coordinate 4,496 of USJN01000106.1, forward strand.
GCGTGAAGGAAAGTCTTGCCGCCGCGCTCGACGCCGCCGCCCCCTTGCGCGATGCCGCCCAGCAGGCAACCGATGCGCTCTCCGAAGCACGCCTCGCCGCAGCGACGCTTGTGGAGCGCGAGACCTACACTGTCCGCGTCCGCGATGCGCGCGCAGGGGAGCTCGCTCAGCTTGCCGCTCAGGCGAAGACGCAGCGTTTGGCCCATCGTGCGAAGGAACTTTCCGCATCCCGCATCGAGCCTCTGCTTGCGGTGTTCGAGGAGCTCGCGCAGAGCGCCCGCCGCTGGACGGTCGACTTGGAAGACAAGGCAACGCAGGCGCAGGATTCGCAATCGGGGCTGCATTCCCAGGCGAACGAGGCGCGCTCGAAGGCGCGCGCGGCTCACGACGCCTACGACGCGGCCAGTGAGCGCATGAGCGCTGCTCGTGTGGACAAAGGACGTTTGGAGGTGCAGGTCGAGGCCGCGGTCAACGAGATTGTCCACGGTTGCCGCACACCGCTCGAGACGGCGCTCGCGTGCCCTGAGCTCGAGAATCGCCATGAAGTGGAGGACGCCGCCTTCAAGCTGCGCCGCCGCATCGCCAACCTGGGCACGATCAATCCCGACGCCGCCGACGAGTACGACGCGCTCAAGGTGCGCTACGACTATCTGGCAAGCCAGCTTGCCGACCTCGACGGCGCGCGCAAGGCGCTCGCGAAGATCAACCGCGTCATCGATGCGCGCATGAAGGACGATTTCGCGAGAACCTACGAGGCGGTGAACGCCAACTTCCAGGAAATCTTCTCCACGCTGTTCCCCGGTGGCACGGCGCATCTGTCCCTCGTCGACCCCGACGATATGGAGAACACGGGCGTGGAGGTCTCGGCGCAGCCGCGCGGCAAGCGCATCACGAAGATGTCGCTTATGTCCGGCGGCGAGAAGTCGCTCACCGCGATCGCGCTCCTGTTCGCGGTCTACCGCATTCGCACGACGCCGTTCTACATCTTAGACGAGGTCGAGGCTGCGCTCGACGACACGAACCTGCGCCGCCTTATCGCGTTCGTGGAATCGCTTCGCGGCACCACGCAGCTCATTATGATCACGCACCAGCGTCGTACGATGGAAACTGCAGACGTGCTCTTCGGCGTCTCCATGCAGGCCGACGGCGTGACGAAGGTCATCAGCCAGAAGCTCGATAGGGCCCTGCAGTACGCCGAGTAAGGGACTTGCAAGGGGTCCATCGCCTTCGTTTTAGCTTGGCAGCAGGCTTGCGCGAACTCAACGGGGGAGTCCGACGAGACTCTCCCGCATACCAAGGAGAGACTTTCCGCGCCTTGCTGATTTGCCGCAGTTGGGGAAAATGCTCTCTTTTCCCTACCGTTTATGAAGAAATCCGACTACTTTACTGGCAGAATTTC
>USJN01000107.1 GCA_900554945.1 uncultured Coriobacteriaceae bacterium
GTCCATCTGCGCCGTTTTTCCCCAGTTGTGATACCCTTTCTGCTCAGCGCAAGCACTGCATTCATGTGCGATTTCGTCGCATACAGGAACGTATTTGGAGGAATGTATGAAGATCTTTGGTATGGGCACCCCGGAATTGCTCATCATCCTTGCGGTCATCCTGCTTATCTTCGGGCCGAAAAATCTCCCGAAGCTCGGTAGCGCTCTCGGCAAGACCGTGAAGAACCTGCGCGACGGCATGGGCGCCGGCAAGAAGGACAAGAAGGAAATCGAAGAGGCTGAAGACGAGGAAGAAGTCGAGGAAGTCGAAGAGGAAGAGGCGCCTGCAAAGAAGACCGTGAAGAAGACGGTCAAAAAGAAGAGCGAGTAACATCCATCCACATCGATGGATTTGCGGCGCGCGCAGTGCTAAAAGCGTGCGCCGCATTCGTATGTTTATTCCCAAGTAATTGGGATTGAACGGGGAAAACGGTGCATCAGGCGATGCGCCGCTTCGTGTTTTTGAAGGGACTGACCATGGCAGACAGCAATTACATCCTGACGCCGGAGGGCCGCCAGAAGCTTGAAGAGGAGCTTCACTACCTCGAGACCGAGAAGCGCGCTGAAGTGGGCGAGCGCATCAAGGTTGCCCGCGAGTTCGGCGACATCTCCGAGAACTCCGAGTACGACGACGCCAAGAACGAGCAGGGCATGATGGAGGCGCGCATCGCCGAAATCGGCCGCATCCTCTCCGAGGCGACCGTCGTCGAGGCGCCGAAGCGCTCCTCGAAGGTGACCATCGGCTCCACCGTCACCGTCGACATGGGCGGACGCGAGCGCGTCTTCACCATCGTGGGCGGCGCTGAGGCCGACGTGGCAGCCGGCAAGATTTCCAACGAGTCTCCTGTTGGCGCGGCGCTTCTCGGCAACAAGAAGGGCGACGAGATCGAGACCACCGGCCCGACCGGCCGCGTCATCAAGATGACGATTTTGAAGATTGAGCACTAGGATAGGTATGGCTGAAGAAACTACCAAGCAAGTAATCGAAGACGACCCGATCGAGGTTCGCAAGGCGAAGCGCGCGGCGCTTATCGAGGCTGGGGAGAATCCCTACGGCCACGCGTTCCATTACACGCATCACCTGACCGACCTCGACGAGAAGTACGCCTCGCTCGAAGACGGCGCCTCCACCGAGGACGAGGTCGATGTGGCGGGCCGTATCATGGCCAAGCGCGTCCAGGGCAAGATCGCGTTCTTCGGGTTGCGCGACGCGACGGGCGACATCCAGCTGTTCTGCCGCATCAACGCACTCGGCGAGGAAGTCTTCGCTGCAATGAAAGACCTCGACGTGGGCGACTGGATCGGCGTTCACGGCACCATGATGCGCACGAAGCGCGGCCAGCTCTCCGTCGCCGTCACGGGCTACGAGCTTCTGTCCAAGTCGCTGCGCCCGCTGCCGGAGAAGTTCCACGGCTTGGCCGACAAGGAAACGCGCTATCGCCAGCGCTATGTCGACCTTGTTATGAATCCCGAGGTCAAGAGCACGTTCGAAAAGCGCTTCAAGATCGTGGCTGCCATCCGCCGCTATATGGAGCAGCAGGGTTTCTACGAGGTGGAGACGCCGTTTCTGCATCCTATCCTGGGCGGCGCGAACGCGAAGCCGTTCGTTACGCACTTCAACGCGCTCGACCGCGACTATTTCCTGCGCATTGCGACCGAGCTGCCCCTGAAGCGCCTGCTCGTGGGCGGTTTCGAGAAGGTTTTTGAAATCGGTCGCCAGTTCCGCAACGAGGGCATGGACCCGTACCACAACCCCGAGTTCACCACGATGGAGGCCTATCAGGCGTTCTCCGACCTCGACGGTATGATGGAGCTCACGCAGGGTTTCATCCAAGCCGCCGCCATGGAGGCTTGCGGTACGCTGCAGGTTACCTACCAGGGCACCGAGATCGACCTGTCGGGCGAATGGCGCCGTGCGACTATGATGGAGCTCGCGAGCGAGCATGCGGGCGAGGAAGTGTCCTTCGACCGCACGCGCGAAGAGCTCGTTGCCATCCTGGAGAAAAACGGCGGCCATGCGGAAGATGCATGGGGCAAAGGCAAGCTCATCAGCGAGATCTTCGAGGCTGTTGCCGAGGAGAAGCTCGTGCAGCCCACCTTCGTGTGCGACCATCCGCTCGAGATTTCCCCGCTTGCGAAGAAGAAGGCTGACAACCCCGAGCTCACCGAGCGATTCGAGCTGTTCATCTGCGGACACGAGTACGCGAACGCCTTCAACGAGCTAAACGACCCCGTTGACCAGGCAGAGCGCTTCCGCGCGCAGGTCGAGGCGAAGGATATGGGCGATGACGAGGCCATGGGTTACGACGCCGACTACATCCGCGCACTCGAGTACGGCATGCCGCCGGCGGGCGGCGTGGGCGTGGGCATCGACCGCTTGACAATGCTGCTCACCGACTCCGCCACCATCCGCGACGTGCTGCTTTTCCCGCATATGAAGGATGAGGCACCTTCGAGCGGCAAGGCTGCTGCGGCTGCTGCTGCGGCGCGCGCTGCGAAGGCGGAGGCTGCTGAGGCAGCGTCTGAGCCCGAGTCGATTGACTTCTCGAAGGTGGTCATCGAGCCGCTGTTCGAGGAACAGGTCGACTTTGACACCTTCAGCAAGTCAGACTTCCGCGCTGTTAAGGTGAAGGAATGCGTCGCCGTGCCTAAGTCCAAGAAGCTGCTGCAGTTCACGCTCGACGACGGCACCGATGCCGACCGCGTCATCTTGTCCGGTATCCATGCGTACTACGAGCCCGAAGAGCTCGTTGGCAAGACGCTCATCGCGATCGTCAACCTGCCGCCGCGCAAGATGATGGGCATCGAGTCCTGCGGCATGCTGCTTTCCGCCGTGCACGAGGAGAAGGTCGAAGGCGACGCCACCGAGGAGCGCCTGAACCTGCTCATGGTAAGCGACCGCATCCCCGCAGGTGCGAAGCTGTACTAGGCGTTTACCGACTTGCAAAGTCTTGAAGGGCCGTCTGGACAATGTCCGGGCGGCCTTCTTCGTATCATGGCTAGCCCGTCATGCGGCCATGATGCATCCGAACCGCCTTCGATTTGTTTGGGTCTTGTTGATTTGCTTCGGGCTGCTTTCTGTATTATGTATACGGACTTTCTCTGCATTAGCACTCACTTGACAAGAGTGCTAGTATGAATCGCAAACAAACGACCTTGTGAGAAACGAGGATACATGTCATTTGACAAGTTCACTGACAAGGCGCGCAAGGTGCTCGTGCTGGCGCAGGACGAGGCCCGCGGCCTTCACCAGCCCTATGTGGGCACCGAGCATATCCTGCTCGGGCTGATTCAGGAAAAAGAGGGCCTTGCCGCTCAGGCGCTCGAGCGTCTGAATATCAAATACGACGCGGTGGTGCAGGCCATCCGCCAGGTGGTGACCATCGACGAGAGCGCCGATGTGTCCGGGCACCTTTCCTTCACTCCGCGCGTGAAGCGCGTGCTCGAGAACTCGCTGCGCGAGGCTATGCAGATGGGGCAGTCCTACATCTCGACTGAGCACCTGCTTTTGGGCATCGTGCGCGAGGGCGAGGGAACGGCTCTCGACGTGCTCGGCCGCCTGGGCGTGAAGGGCGATGATATCCGCGGCGCCTTGAACGATCTGGTGGGGCAGAGCCCGGTCTATGCCGGCCGCGGCGCTTTCGATGCGATGGGGCCGTCCCCCGATAGCATGCTCAAGGAGTTCGGCACCGACCTTACCAAGAAGGCATCCGACGGCAAGCTCGACCCAGTCATCGGCCGTGCGGGCGAGATCGAGCGCGTCATGCAGGTGCTCTCGCGCCGCCAGAAGAACAACCCGCTGCTCATCGGTGAGCCGGGTGTCGGCAAAACCGCAGTTGTGGAAGGGCTCGCGCAGCTCATCGTCGCGAACCAGGTCCCCGATCTTCTGCGCAACAAGCGCCTGTTCACGCTTGACGTGTCTGCGCTTGTGGCGGGCAGCAAGTATCGCGGCGAGTTTGAGGACCGCCTGAAGAAGTGCATCAAAGAGGTGCAGGACGCGGGTGACATCATCCTGTTCATCGACGAGATGCACACGCTCATCGGCGCGGGCTCTGCCGAGGGCTCCATCGACGCCGCGGCCATCTTGAAGCCGCCGCTGTCGCGCGGCGAGATTCAGGTCATCGGTGCCACGACCATCGACGAGTACCGCAAGCATCTGGAGAAGGATTCGGCGCTTGAACGCCGCTTCCAGCCCATCACCGTCGGCGAGCCCAACGAGGAGCAGGCCATCCGCATCCTGGGCGGCCTGCGCGATCGTTATGAGGCGCACCATCAGGTGCACTTCACCGACGAGGCGCTCCAGGCAGCCGTGGAGATGTCTGACCGCTACATCCAGGACCGCTTCCTTCCCGACAAGGCCATCGACGTGATCGACGAGGCCGGCGCGCGCATGCGCATCCGCAACATGACGCTGCCCAAGGAGCTGCGCGATTTGGACGACAAGCTGCGCGAGGTCCGTTCCAAGAAGGACAAGGCCATCGGCGCGCAAGATTTCGAGACCGCAGCCGAGCTTCGCGACAAGGAAAGCAAGCTCAAGACCGAGCGCGAGCAGGCCGAGAAGAAGTGGGAGGAAGATACTTCCAAGCAGGTCTCCCAGGTCACGGTGAAGGATATCGCCGACGTGGTTTCCATGACCACGGGCGTGCCGGTGTCCAACTTGACCGAGGCCGAAACCGAGAAGCTTCTGCGCATGGAGGGTGTGCTGCATGAGCGCGTCATCGGCCAGGACGAGGCCGTGACGGCGCTTTCGAAGGCCATTCGCCGCAGCCGCGCGGGCTTGAAGGACCCGAAGCGCCCGGCAGGCAGCTTCATCTTCTTGGGCCCCTCGGGCGTGGGCAAGACCGAGCTTTCCAAGGCGCTCGCCGAGTTCCTGTTCAACTCCGAGGACGCGCTGCTGAGCTTCGATATGTCCGAGTACATGGAGAAGCACAGCGTGAGCCGTCTGGTCGGTTCGCCCCCGGGCTACGTCGGCTTCGACGAGGGCGGCCAGCTCACGAAGGCGGTGCGCCAGAAGCCGTACTCGGTCGTGCTCTTCGATGAGATCGAGAAGGCGCACCCCGATGTTTTCAACATCCTGCTGCAGATCCTCGAAGAAGGTCGCCTGACCGACGCGCAGGGGCGCACAGTCGACTTCCGCAACACGGTCATCATCATGACGTCGAACGTCGGCGCACGCGAGATCGCGCAGACGACGCCGCTCGGTTTCTCAGGCAGCGATCATGCGGGGCTTTCCGACAAGGAGATCAAGAGCCGTGTGATGGCCGAGATGAAGAAGCTGTTCAGGCCCGAGTTCTTGAACCGCATCGACGAGATTATCGTGTTCAAGTCACTCACCGACGAGCAGATCGCCCAGATCGTCGACCTTATGGTGGCCGATTTGCGCGAGCGCATGATCGCACAGAACATGTCGATCAACCTGACGCCCGCGGCGACGAAGCTCATCGCGAAGGAGGGCACCGACACGACGTTTGGCGCGCGTCCCCTGCGCCGCGCGATTCAGCGCTTGCTGGAGGATCCGCTTTCCGAGCAGATTCTGGAAGGCAAGTGGCAGAGCGGTTCCATCGTGGATGTGGACGTGGACGAGTCCGGCGAGAACCTCGAATTCAAGCAGGGGTCGGGCGTCGTTCCCGCGCCGCGCAAGCGCGACAGCATCGCGCGCGATGCCGAGCTTCTGCTCACGAACTACGACTTGGGCCATGCAGGCTTGCCGAGCGCGGGCTCAGGCGGCGGCACGGCGTCAGGCGGCGTCGCAGACTAACGTGAGCGAGCGCTGCGTCGCGAGCACACGGCAAACCTATCAGGCGGGCACCTATCTCAGGTGCCCGCCTTTTAATATGAGC
>USJN01000108.1 GCA_900554945.1 uncultured Coriobacteriaceae bacterium
TCAGCTGGGAGAGCGCATGGCTGGCAGCCATGAGGTCAGGGGTTCGATCCCCCTATTCTCCACCATGAATTCAATCGCTGGTCGAACAATCGGCCAGCGATTTTTTTATCTCCAGGCTAGAGGGCTCGAACCCCGCGAGGTTCGACAGTAGTTTTGATCCCCCTGAGGGTAAACTTTCTCAAACGGGGGTAACGGGTCGTGTCCGAGATGCACATTGCGGAGGGCAACTCGGTTTTCTCCACTGTTTTCCTGCTTGTTTGTTTCTGTTGCGCTGCAATCTTGCTTTCTTACTCGTCGCAATTACGAACTTTGCGGGATGTGACGCTTGATCGCTTCCCGGTAGGCTTTTCCGTAGAGCGTTGACGTGGTGTTTCTGCGGGTGATGATCCCGATGGTCATGGTCTCGTCCACGTCCAGCGGAACGGAGATGATGTTCTCGCCGTTGAGCTCGTGCGATATGACCCCGCTGCACACGGTGTACCCATTCAGCCCCACGGCCAGGTTGAACAGCGTCGCTCGGTCGCGCACGCGGATGTTCTTGCGGCGGTCGAGCGTGCTGAGCAGCTCTTCGCTGAAGTAGAACGAGTTGAAATCTCCCTGCTCGTAGGAAAGGTAGGGGAAGTCGTCGAGGTCGTCGAGCGTTACCGACTCGCGTTCCGCAAGCGGATGAGTGCTCGAGATGAACACATGCGGCTCGGCGGTGAACAAGGGCTCGAATAGAAGATCTTGGCTTCGCAGCATTTTCTCGATGACCTCGTGGTTTCGCTTGGAGAGGTAGATGATCCCCAGCTCGCTTTTCATGCGCGAGACATCCTCGATGATCTCGTGCGTCTGCTCCTCGCGTAGGGTGAAATCGTAGCGGAAGGCGTTGAACTCGCGTATGACGTCGACAAACGCGTTGACGGCGAACGAATAATGTTGGCAGGAGACGGCGAAGTGGGGGACTTGCTGCGTCTCCCACTTGTATTTCTCCTCCAGAAGGTCGGCCTGTTCGAGCACTTGTCGGGCATATCCGAGAAACGTCTCACCCTCCGATGTCACCACGACGCCTTTGTTCGTGCGCTCGAAGATGACGACGCCCATCTCTCGCTCCAGATCGTGGATTGCGGCGGTGATGGACGGCTGGGACACGAACAGGCGCCTCGACGCCTCGGTGATGTTGCCCATCTCGGCGACTTTCACGACGTATTTCAGTTGCTGCAGTTTCATGAGCGCTCCTAGCCTGTGGCCATCGGTGTTCAAGGATAGGGGAAAATAACATCCTTGCAGGCGTTTCGCGCAAAGAACTCAAAAGGGGGAGAGCTTGTCTGCCATCCCCCTCGGGGGTCACGCGCGGCGTGTGGAAGATGGGCGCGCGGAAGTCGTGCGGCTTGGTGAAACTTACTTGCACGGGGCGACTTGCGACCTGCGCTCAGCTTGCAACATGCGGCGTGCGCACGGCCTAAGCTAGGCGCCCCACACTTCTTCAGCGATCTCGCGCACGAGCGCCACCTTCGCCCACTGCTGCTCCTCGGTGAGCTTGTTGCCAATCTCGCAGCTTGCGAAGCCGCACTGCGGGGAGAGGCAGAGGTTCTCGAGCGGCACGTACTTCGCCGCCTCGTGGATGCGCGCGATGACGGCCTGCTTGTCTTCGAGCTCGGCACGCTTCGTGGTGACAAGTCCGAGCACGACCTTCTTGCCCGCGGGCACGCTCGAAAGCGGTGCGAAGCTGCCGGAGCGCTCGTCGTCGAACTCGAGGAAGAAGGCGTTTACGTGCTCGTTCGCGAGCAGTGCGTCGGCAACGTCGTCATAGCCGCCCTCGCAGGCCCACGTGCTGTGGAAATTGCCGCGGCATACATGCGTGTTGATGCAGAGGTCGGCGGGCGCGGCGTCGAGCACGCGGTTGTTCACGCGCAGCAGCGTTTCCTTGATGCGCGCGAGCCCCGCTTGGTCGGTCCCGAAGAAAAGCTCTGCCTTCGGGTCGACAAGGCATCCCCACGAGCAGTCGTCGAACTGCAGGTTGCGGCAGCCCGCGGCGTGAACCTGCTCGATGAATGCCAGGTAGACGGCGACGATGTCGTCTTCTAGGAGCGCGTCGCTTCCGTATGCGGCGTCGGTCGCCTTGCGGTTCATGGGCATGATGAACTGTTCGATGAACTGCGCGGGCGCGGGAATCGTCAGCTTCGCCGTGGTGTTCTCGTCCTCGAAGGACTGGACGAAGCGGAAGTGCTCGACGAAGGGATGCTCGCCTGCGAGCGAAATCTTCCCCGTCAGATAGGTGTCGTCGATCTTGGCGGCCTCGTCGTGGAACGGCAGGCCGTCTTCGGTTGTGGAGTGACCGATGCCCTCGAATGCCCACATGAAGTCAAGATGCCAGGTCGCACGGCGGAATTCCCCGTCGGTGATGAAGCGCAGGCCGGCCTTTTTCTCCTTCGCGATGAGGTCGGTGATGCACTCGTCCTCGACTGCCTTCAAAGCTGCGGCGTCGATTGCGCCTGCGTTGAAATCCTCGCGCGCCTGCTTCAGCTTCGCGGGGCGAAGGAAGCTGCCGACGACGTCGTATCGATTCGGTCCATAGTTCACTGCCATTGTCTGCCTTTCGGTTGGATGCCTGCTCGGGCTCGTCTCGGTGCCTCTTTTATTCTGCACTTGACGTTTTGGCTATCGCCGCGTTTATGTCGGTGTGAAGTATAGTCACGCGCTCGGAAATCGGGAAATACATGAATTGATGCAATTGCTATAGGGAAAACCTATCGACGAATGCGGACATCGAAGAAGTGTGTCTCCTCTCCCGCATCCTGCAACCCGCGTCGCGCGTCTAGCTCTCGTAGACGATGGCTCCCGTGTTCGTCGCCTCGCAGCCCTCGATTGCGTCAATCGCGCTGCGGAAGGACTCGCTTTCCGCAATCTTGCGAATTTCCCGCACAAGCGGTGCGGTGCGCCGGCTCTTCTTGACGGCGATGTCGAGCCACTCGGTTTGCAGGGGGACGAAGGCGAGGCCGGGCAGCTCCTTCGCCAAACGCTCGACGCCGATTGCCACGTCGGCGCATCCCTTCGAGTGTAGCGTCGCCGGCGGTTGACCTTCGTTCCCCATCGCCCCTCTAATCTGAGTCGCTCGCATGGCCGGCTCCCACCTGTTTTCGGGGTGGCGGGGTATAGCGCGATGCTCTGTCCTATTCGATGCGCAATCTTTTGCGATAGGCGCGCGGCGTTGTGCCGTAGGCACGCTTGAATGCGTCGGTGAACGCTCCTTGGTTGCGATAGCCTGCGCTTTTGGCGATTCCGCCGATTTCGCGGCTTCCATCAAGGAGAAGGCGCCGACCGTGCTCCAGGCGCCGTGCGCGGATGTATCTTTGCGGGGTGTCCCCCTGCACATTGCGAAACGCCGATATCATCTTCCCCTCGCTTACATGGGCGATATTGCACAGCGTTTTCGTGCTGAGATCGGATGATAGGTTGCCATCGATGTAAGAGCAGATGCATTCGACGCAATCTTTGTCGCTTATGTGCGCGGCGTCGGCTGTCGTGTCCCTCTCGGGAATGCCGCTCGCCAGCAGCGCGAAGCATTCAATCACCTTGGCGTGATAATACGCATCGGCTACTGATGCGGCGGGGTAGGTGATGTCAAGCCCTCGAAGCGCCGAGGGCAAGCCGGGCACGCCATCAGACGTGGTGAGCCGCCCGATGGTGCGACGCAGTTTCCCCTTGTCGCAGCGCAAGGCGTCCGCATAGCGGCGCATCGCTTCGGGGGCAATGGTGATCGACGCCGATGAAAGCCGCTTGCCGGGCTCGAACGAGCTTGTGCAGGTGCCGCCATCCCAGTCATGCCCTATGAGCTTGCAGTTCGATCCGGCGCACTCGGGCGAGCAATACTCGGGCATTGCATGCTCATAGAGGCCGAACCCCAGATAGGGAACAGTCTCTATGGCTGCCTCCACGGCGCGTTCGTACGTGATGTCCATCGACACGACGATAGTGTCGCCGTCCATGAGGTAGAACCAATAGGACCCCTTGCCGTATCGGGGGTCGACAAACCATGTCTCGCCGATGCTTCGCACCAGGTTTGCCTGCCCGAAGCCGCGTGCGATCGCTTCTTTCGCGCGTACGGTGTGCAGCCGCGTAAGCTGTGTGACGAACATGTCGTAAAGCGGGTTCCCCTGTTCTGAGGCATAGCTTCCGTTTGATTTTTCGGTAGAACTTGATTTCTTTTCGGCGTCGTTTTCCATCTTCCCGTTCCGTCTTTCGCATCGCTTCACCGAGCTTTATTGTATCGCGAATAAGTCACCTATGGCTAACTGATAGGAAGAAGGACGAAAACTGCATGGCTCTTTCGATGGAAACGTCTTTGCCCTTGAGCGCGGTAGTGCAGGCGCGGTCTTCGCTGTCCGCCGACGCCGCGCCGCGCCATCTCGACCCGCGCGTGTCGCTTGCGGTGCTGGTGATGATTAACGTACAGATGGCGCTTTCGCAAAGCCTGTTCGCCGAGATGGGCGTTTTGGCGCTTACCGTTGCCGCGATGGCGTATTGCCGCCGCTTCTCCGCGATTGCGCGCTGGCTTGCCTTCTATGCGCTGTTCGCCGTGACGGCGCAGCTGCTCGTGGCGAGCGGAAGCACCTTGCTTTCGCCCTTTGCGGCGTCGCTTCTCATGTACCGCCATGTTCTGCCCGCCTTCATGTTCGCTTTCAACATGATCGCAACCACGCGTCTCGGCGAGCTCGCTTGCGCGCTGCAGGCGATTCGCGTTCCCGCGAATGTTTCGGTGGCGGTGTGCGTAGCGTTTCGTTTCCTCCCCACCATGGGCCGCGAATTCTCCGCCGTCGCCGACGCGATGAAGACGCGCGGCATCGCTCTCACGCCGAAATCGGTCGTGTGCCATCCCGCCAAGACCGCCGAGCATTTCCTTGTGCCCGTGATCGCGCGTTTAGGCCAGGTTGCCGACGAGCTGGGGAACGCGGTCGTTGTTCGCGGCGTGGGGGCGAGTGCGCACCGCACCTCGTATTACCACTTAAGGGTGCGCGCTATCGATGTTGTGTGTCTCATTGCTGCGATGGCGCTCCTTGCACTTTCCGCTTGCTTTAGAGTGGGGGTGCTCTGATGATGGAAAATGCCGCCGCGGCGAAGGCTTCGCCCTATGCTATCGAGCTCGATGGATGCACGTTTTGCTACAAAGGCGCTTCCCGTCCATCGCTTCGTGACGTTTCGCTTAAGATCCCTCGCGGTCAATGCGTTGTTGTGACCGGGCAGTCAGGATGTGGCAAGACAACGCTCACGCGCCTCGTTAATGCGCTTATTCCTCTTATGTACGAAGGGGACCTTCAAGGTGAGGCGCTTGTTGCGGGAAAACCCGTTTCCGCATGGACGATGGGCGAGCTTTCCGCACATGTCGGGTCGGTGTTCCAGAATCCGCGTAGCCAGTTCGTCAATCTCGACGTGACCTCGGAAATCGCCTTCGGATGCGAGAACTTCGGAATCGATCGCGAGGAAATGGTCGAACGTGTGGCGCAGGCAGCGGCAACGCTCGGTATTGAGGGCCTGCTCGGGCGCGGTACCGAGGCGCTTTCCGGCGGGCAGAAGCAGTCGGTTATCCTGGCATCGGCCTATGCGGTGCATCCTGACATCTTCGTGCTTGATGAGCCAACCGCGTCGCTCGATGTGCATGCGATGCGGAATCTTGCGCGCACGGTTGCGCTTCTGAAGAGCCAGGGGAAGACCGTGCTTATCTCCGAGCATCGCCTGTGGTGGCTTGATGGTATTGCAGACCGCTATGTGGTTATAAGCGATGGCTCGGTTATAGGAGACTGGGCGGCGGCAGAGTTCCTTGCTATGCCGTTTGAAACGAGAACCGATATGGGGCTGCGCGCCGCCTCTCTTGCTGAAATCGACTCTGTTGTGGCGGTGT
>USJN01000109.1 GCA_900554945.1 uncultured Coriobacteriaceae bacterium
GAGGCGTCCGGCAGCATCGACTACGCGCGCAACTACGCCGAGAACCTCACGAGCATCGCGAAGAACCGCCTGACCGACATGGTGCGCCCCTCCACGGCCCGCGACCTCCTCGTCTCCATGGCCGACTGGTTCGTCAGCCGCTTGAAGTGATCTGATCTACGTTTCGAGATGCACCTCATCAGGGCCCGGATTCGTCCGGGTCTTTTTTAGCGCGCCAACTCCTCCTGCACGAGGTCGATCAGCTCTTCGCGGCTGTGAACGTCCAGCTTCTGATGGATGTGGTTGATATGCGTTGACGATGTTCCCGGCGAGATGCACAGGGCCTTCTGCACGTACGTCATGTTGCGGCCCTGCGCCACCAGCTCGAGCACTTCGGCTTCCCGTGCCGTCAGACCGTAGCGCTCGGCAAGCGCGTGCGCCGCGGCGGCAGGGGTACTCTCGCGCTCGCGTTCCGCGGGGGCTTTCAGCCCGATGCGGCCGAGCATCACCGCGACGGTCAGGCACAGGATGGCGTAAGCGGCGAACATGATCAAAAGGATGTCGAAGTCGATGGCGATCTTCATGATGTCGAACAGGAGAATGGCCGCAGCGTAGCCGACGATCATGCCGATGAGGCCGAACGAACGTGTCCAGAACACGAAGGTGAACGATCCGATGTGAAAGTACTTCTTGGCATTGCTCGGGCCGACGCTGCAGATGATGGCCTCGCAGATGACGATGAACGCCACGACGGCCGGCAGCGTTTCCTGCAAACCGTAGCGAAGGAACGGCGGGAGCAGCAGACCGAGCGAGGCGAGCGGGATGAGCACGGTGGTGACGAGGGAGGCGTGCCGTTGCGGCAACAGCATCCAAACGCATCCTGCGATGACGAGGACGAGCACGGTCCATCCCGCGAGGAAGGGGTCGATGCCGGCGGGTATCATGAAGTTCTCGACGGTTCCGGTGCGCCGGTTCAAAAGCGAGAAGAAGCTGATCATGAATCCGAATACGAACAGGATGACGATGAGGTACAGGGGAAACGGAGGCTGGATCGTCACGCTGGGCGCAGTTCGTGCCGACGCGCGCGTTCGATAAGCGCCTAGTGCCGCCGAGACGACGGGCAACACCCCGCCGAACAGAATGGCCGATCGTGCGCCCAACTGTATGGATACGAGGACGATGACGATGGTGAGCAGGCTGCAGAGCGCTAGGAACAGCGGTCGCTCCTGGGAGGTCTCGGACGAGATATGCTCGCACCATGCGAGGACGAGGATGGCCGATGCGCCGCACGCGAACAAGCGCGACCAGGCGACGGGAACCATCTCGGGTGAGAGAAGGCTGACTGTCTGCAAAATACACGCGGTTCCGGAGCCCGCGAGCCCGAGGACGAACAGGTGCGACCCGTGCGCGCGAGGCCCCAACAACCCGACCGCGACCAAGGCGACGACGTTGCCGCATATCAGAGCAACGTTCTCCGGTGCCAGCCCGATGGACTCCGCAATCTTGATTTCCGACGACCCGAACATGATGGCGACGTATCCCCAGAAAAGCGCCGAGGCGAACGCATCGAGCGCGATGCCGCCTCTTTGAATGTCGGAGCGGGCCGGTTTGGCGACAACTCGACTCTTTTCTCCCCCTGTGGCTTGCTGCATTGCATTCTCCCCGGTGAGCTGCGTGTCAAATACTTTATATGATGGACAGATCCCCTTGCTGCGGCGCGTAAATCATATACCTTGTTCGATGTTTTCGCGCTTCGTTCCCCTGTACGCTCCTCGCCGTCAAAGGCCCTTTGCGAGATGCGCGTCGAAGCGATTTCGCGGCCTATGGTAGCGGAAAACAAGAGGAGGAACAAATGGGAACAAGGGATAACGAGAGCATGGGTTTAACGCGGCGTGGCTTTCTCACCGGCGCGCTCGCCCTCGGCGCGGTCGGCGCGGGCAGCATGCTTGCGGGATGCTCGTCCGAGGGGGGCGCGGGCGCTCCGGCAAGCGACGAGCGTGCGTGGGATCAAGAAACCGACGTGGTGGTGGTCGGAACGGGCTTCGCCGGTTTGGCAGCCGCTCATGAGGCTGCGAAGGCGGGCAGCCAGGTCGTTCTTGTCGAAAAAGCTCCCGAAAAGTACGCAGGCGGCAATAGCCGCGCATGCGCCCAGGCCATCTGGTCGCCGGAAAAGACCGCCGAAGGCGTTGCCTACTTCAAGGAGATCACCGGCGATTACCACCTCGTCGGACTCGACGATGCCGTGATCGAGGCCTATATCGGCGGCGCGAAAGAGAACGCCGATTGGCTGTTGGACGAGTTCGAGATCGAGACGAAGACGCACAACGCCTGCGAGTACCCCGCTGCGAAAACCGCTTCGGCGGTGGGCGATTCCAACACGCTCATTCCGGCCGAAGGGTTGGGTAACGCTCGGGTCTGGGCGCCTATGTTCGAGGTGGTAGGAAGCGAGTCGGGCGTTACGTCTCTGTTCGAGACGGCCTTCACCGATCTCGTGTTCAACGAGGCTGGCGAAGCGATCGGCATCGAGGCGCAGCAAGGCGAATCGCCCCTCCTCATCAAGGCGAAGAAGGGCGTCGTGCTCGCTTGCGGCGGGTTCGAGTACAACGAGGAAATGAAGGCGAATAACTGCCGTTACCCGTCGCTCGCGTGGGGCACGCCGTACAACACGGGCGATGCTCTGACGGCGTGTCGCAAGTACGATATCGACTTCTGGCACATGAACTCCGCGACGCCGGCAACGCGCGTCGGCGTGCAGGCTACTTGGCTCGATGACGATTTCAGCGAATGCGGCTTCGACTGCGAAGTGGCAGGCGATGCCGGGTACGTGTGGACCGACAAGTACGGCAAGCGCTTCATGGACGAGACTCGCTCCTATCAGCACGGATACGGTCGCGATGCGCTGTTCTACAACGACTCCGCCAAGATGGAATGGCCGCGCCTGCCGTTCTGGCAGGTTGTCGACGAGAGCACGCTGCCGTTTATGGGAACGAGCGGCAGCGGTTGGGTGCACATCGTCGGCGGCACCAGCGCTCCCGACAGCACCGAAGAGTTGCTTTCCTCGGGCTTGATGGTCAAAGCCGACACTGTCGAGGAACTTGCTTCTCAGATGGGCGTCGAAGCGACGATCCTGCAGGAGAGTGTGGACGCGCTTTCCGGTCCCGATGACGAGTTCGGTCGAGCTGCGGAAAAGAAGCGCGCGCTTTCCGGCACGCTGTATGCGGTGCAGCTCCAGCCCATCATGGTGAACACCAACGGCGGGCCGAAGCGCGATGCGAGTGCGCGCATCGTGCATACGGACGGCACGCCTGTCGAGCGGCTGTTCTCCGCTGGCGAGCTCGGCTCCGTATGGGCTTGGTACTACCAGGGTGCCGGCAACGTGAGCGAATGCATGGTGTTCGGCCGCATCGCCGGGCGCAATGCCGCTGCGCTGACTCCTTGGGACGCTGAAGCTTAGGGCTTCATCTGTTCCGTGACGCGGCCGTCCTTCCGACTCCCTCCCTCGTGCGGAAGGGCGGCCAAGAACCTGCGGGCGATCCGGAAGGTATCGCTCGCTCATCTGCCAAGGAGGCAATGCGATGAAGAAGTTTACGGGTGCGGCGACGATTTCGTGCGCAGTCATCGCGTTGGCGTTGACCGCCTGCGCGCCCCAGTCGAACGAAAACGGAGCCGCATCGGCCGACGATGCGAAGGAGACCCCGATCACGGTTGCGTGGTCGGCGGACTCGGAGTGTGGCACCTGCCATGCGACCGAGCAGGCGTCGTACGACGACGCGGCTTGCGTGGCCAGCACGCACGAAGGGCAAGCGTGCATTTCGTGCCATGCTGACGCTTCCGGTCTGGCGACGGCTCACGAGGGCAAGACCGCGTCCGATACCATGCCCAAGAAGCTGAAGAAGACGGAGGTGCCCGACGACGCATGCCTGTCGTGCCACTACGGTGCTCGCGAAGAACTCGTTGCAGCCACCGTCGACGTCGCGGTGGTCGATTCGAAAGGCACGGCGGTGAACCCGCACGATGTGACTCCGAGCGAGCAGCACGATACTATCCGATGCGCGGATTGCCACGGCATGCACGATGCCGAGAAGCTTGCCGACAAAGCCGATGCGGAATGCGCAAGCTGCCATCACGCCGACGTGTTCGAGTGCTACACGTGCCACGATTGACGCGACCGCTGCGCGGACGTCCGAGAAGGGGGCATGCGTGCAACAAGCTGCGCATACCCCCTCTGTTCCTCTTGTGGAACCTCGGTCGAAACCCTCGCGCGCGCACCGCGGTGCGCTACCATGACGCTCATGGAAACCATTAAGCGACATGACACCGGTCCCGCGGTCGAAGACGTGCAGCAGCGCCTCGTCACCATCGGGCTGCTCGATCCCGCCGACGTCGACGGGGCGTTCGGCGATACCACGGCCGAGGCCGTGCAGGCGTTCTGCGGCGGCGCGGGCCTGCCTCTCACCGACGAGGTGACCGAGAAGGTGTGGGCGGCGCTCGTCGACGCCTCGTTCACGCTGGGCGACCGCACCCTGTACCTGCGCATGCCGCACTTCCACGGCCACGACGTGCTGGAGCTGCAGCACGCGCTGGGCGCGCTCGGCTTCGCCTGCGGCGCCACCGACGGCATCTTCGGCGCGTTCACCGAGCTTGCGCTGCGCAAGTTCCAGCTCAACCTGGGCCTGCCGTCCGACGGCATCGCCGGCGCCTACACGTACGCCGCCATCCGCAACCTCCACCATTCGTGGGAGGGCAAGGAAGCGGTGCACGGTTCCAGCCACCTCGGGTTCGCCCGCGCCGCCGACGTGCTCGAGCGCAATGCGCTGTGCCTGTTCGGCACGCAGGATTTTACGCGCAGCGTCGCATCGCGCATGTCGAATCTCGCGCTGGCCACGAACCCCGCTTCCAAGATCATGAGCGCCGATTCTCTGCTCGTCGCCCCCGACGAGTCCATGTTGCTTGTGCATATCGTCCTGCCGGGCGAGCTGACGGTGACCACCGTGCCGCGCGTCAGCTTCGATGACGAGGAGACGCTTTCTCTGCGTCTCGAGACGGCTATCGGCGTGGCCGACGCCGCCAGTCCGTCGCGCATCGCCGTCGAGCTTCCCGGCATTATGTGGGAAGACGCGGGCGAGGGTCGTTCCGCGCAGCATTTCGCTATTACGCTGCTCGACGCCTTGTGCACTGCGCTGTCGTAAGCTCGGCACCCTGATCGTAGACGCTGCACCCCCCTCCGCCATTCCGAGCAAGCGAGGTCTTCGGGATGCCATCCTGAGAGAGTGCGGTCCGCTCCCGTCATCCTGAGCGAGCGAAGCGAGTCGAAGGCCGCGTTGTGCGTGGCGAGGAGGCTTGCGGCATCTCCTCGATCGGAAGCTCGAACGCTCGCGCTCTTTGATCGAAACCTTCCTACACCAGCTGATGTATTCTCGTGTCGGTTCGATGACGGATATGCAAAAGTTAATGATTTCCGCAGGTGAGGGCTTTATACTGCTGTCAAACACCAACCGATTCGAAAGCAGGTTATCATGGCTGACGATACGAAGAACACCGACTCTGGCACCCCGCAGCAGCCCGACGCGGCTCCGCAGCCTCCCGCGACGCCCCCGACCGAGCCGTTGCCTCAGCAGCAACCTTCTATGGGCCAGCAGGTTCCTCCCGCGCAGCCCCAGCCGCAGCAACCGATGTACGGCGCTCCGCAGCCTCAGCCGCAGGCTTTCTACCCGCCTGCTCCGCTCATGCAGCTCACCGGCGGCATGAAGTTCGCTTGGCTTGTGGTGGGCGCCTTGCTGGGCATTCCGGGTATCATCATCGCTTGGCTTGTGAACGTCGACAAGATGCCGCAGGTGAAAAGCGATGCCCT
>USJN01000110.1 GCA_900554945.1 uncultured Coriobacteriaceae bacterium
TTGAGAATGAAGACGGTACTCTTAAGGCGATGTCTAAGACAGAGCTGAAAATAGCGTTAACGCAAAGCGATCTCTATGCCGCGAAAAAGGGCATCGATTTGGAGTGAGGCGTTCCGTAACGAAAGAGGGCGCTTCATGAGAATAAAGCCAAAGAAGGGCGGAGCGTACCTGGCGGGTCAAGGAGATTAAGACAGATTCTTCTTTTTAGGCGAGGCGGAGGCAAACGGCGAAAGATCGTGCGATGGCTCTATTTCTGAGGAAGTTCAGCCGATGCTCCCTCTCGCCTAATGAACTCCAAGGCCAACGCGTATACTATCTGACGATAACGATTCGAAGTGCTTGCTGGGTTTGACTCCCAGTCGAAAGGGCGGTTACGTGACCGACAGACTTAAGATTGGCGTGCTGCTTTCGGGTAGCGGAACGAACTTGCAGGCGATCATCGACGCGATTGTCGAGGGCCTGCCTACCGACATCGTGCTCGTCGTGTCGTCGCGCCCCGACGCGTACGGTATCGAGCGCGCGCGTGCGGCGGGAATTCCCACGCTCGTGATGAATCGCGAGAAATACGCCGACGTGCTCGCAGCCGACGCGCAGATCGTCGAGGCGCTTCAAGAAGCGGGCGCGGAATACGTGGTCATGGCGGGCTACATGCGCAAGGTGACCTCCGTCATGCTCGACGCGTTCCCCAACCGCGTGCTCAACCTGCATCCGGCGCTTCTGCCGTCGTTCAAGGGCGCGCACGCCATCGCCGACGCGTTTAACGCAGGCGTGAAGGTGACGGGCATCACGGTGCACTTCGCGAACGCCGATTACGATAAGGGCCCTATCGTTGCGCAGCGTGCGATTACAGTGGCCGAAAACGACACACTCGACACGCTCGAGGCGAAGATCCACGATGTGGAACACGTGCTCTATCCCGAGGTCATCGGGCTGATCGCCGAAGGGCGCGTCGCCGTCGACCCCTCCACGAACAAGGTTCACATCAGCTGATGGCAACTGCGACGCCGGCCCTCTGCGCCGGCGTTGTTAAGTGCGGCGCTACCCCGCGGCGGCGTCGGGAACGCGATGCCGGCTCCAACACCGGCGTCGATGGCGCGACGTTTAAGGCCCCTTAGCGGCGGCGTCGGGAAACGGTTTGAAGAAAGGACAGCTCCATGAACAAGGCCGTGCTGCAATCCATCATCGATGACTTGAAGGCGGGCCGGACCCCGCAGCTCTCGTCGGAGGATTTCCCCTGCTTTTCCGCTGAGGCGCTCGCGGGGAACAACCACGTTGCCCCCGATTATCTCGACGTCATCGCGGAGAGCCTGACCGAGGCCGACATCCCCACGTTCGAGCGCGCCATCCGCGCCGTCGACGAGGGCGATCTGGCGTGGCTCGGCTTCAAGGTGATTTACGACGCCGCCGAGGCACAGAAGAACACCGACAACGAGGTCACCAAGAAGTACGGCGATCAGGGTTCCGCCGACGGCGAGCCGCTCGTCTTCTTTTGCAACGACGCGAAGGAAATCGTGTCCTCGCGCACGCCGAGCCCGCGCGACATGTTCCAGATGAAGGACGTCACGCGCGGCCCCTCGATGCACAATGAGCAGTTCGATGGCCTGACCTGGCGCTCCGTCGCGCTGTTCGACCAGGTGCACGTGTGGCTTTTGGGCGCCTCCGACGCCGCGAGCGAGCTTTCCGCGCTTGCAACTCACGTCGGCTTCAAGGTGACGGTCGTCGATTACGACCCCGCCTACATTTCCGAGGAGCGCTTCCCCGACGCCGCGCGCATCGAGCTTCCGGGCGACAACTTCGACGGCCTCGACGAGTACCACGCCGCGCCCGCCGATTATGTCTGCGTGCTCACGCGCGGGCACATGTTCGATCCCGAATCGTGCGTGTGGGCGGTCCGCCACAACGTGCACTACGTGGGCATGATGGGCTGCAAGGGGAAGAACACCACGGTGCACGACCTCGTGACCTCGCGCGGCGTCACCGAGGAGCAGTGGAATTCCATCAAGCGCCCCATCGGCTTGAAGTTCGGCGCGAAGACGCCCGCCGAATTGGCGATCGCTATCGTCGCAGAGCTCATCGACGTGCGCTACAAGGAGCGCTACAGTGATGAGGCCCGCGAAAGGCACGAGCAGTCGCTTGGACGATAGCGACCGCTTTCCTGGCTTGCGCGAGGTGCGCGGTGGGCGTAGGGCCGCGCACCCTTAAAGAAGTTCCAACTCTTGAGAGGAGAACATACATGGCTGATCCCAAGATCAAACGCGTCCTCATGTCGGTGACCGACAAGACGGGCGTCGTCGACTTCGCGCGTGCGCTGCACGACGAGTTCGGCGCGGAAATCATCTCGACGGGCGGTACCGCGAAGGTCATCGCCGAGGCGGGTGTTCCGGTGACCCCCATCGACGAGGTGACGCATTTTCCCGAGATGATGGACGGTCGTGTGAAGACGCTGCACCCGATGGTGCATGGCGGGCTTTTGGCGAAGCGCGACAACCCCCAGCACATGGCCGAAGCCGCCGAGCACGGCATCCAGATGATCGACATGGTCGTCGTAAACCTGTACGCCTTCGAGAAGACGGTGGAATCCGGCGCCGATTTCGGCACCTGCATCGAGAACATCGACATCGGCGGCCCGTCGATGCTGCGCAGCGCCGCGAAGAACTTCGAGAGCGTGGCCGTGGTCACCGACCCTGAAAGCTACGACGACATCCTGGCCGAGATGCGCGAAAACGACGGCGCCACGAAGCGCTCGACCCGCGCCCGTTTGGCCTTGAACGTCTTCGAGACCACGAGCTCCTACGACGGGGCCATCGCCGACTGGATGTTCGAACAGCTCGCTGAGGAGGACGACTCCCTCGAGGCCGAGGGCGAAGGCGAGTTCCCCGACTACTACGACCTGTACATGGTCAAGCAGCAGGGGCTGCGCTACGGCGAGAACCCGCATCAGGAAGCCGCCTTCTACCGTCTGCCCGACTTCGAGAGCGAGCACAGCCTCGTGAACGCCGAGCAGCTCAACGGCAAGGAGCTTTCCTACAACAACATCCTCGACACCGACGCCTGCTGGTCGCTCGTGCGCGAGTTCGACGAGCCCGCCGTGGTCATCTTGAAGCACCAGAACCCGTGCGGATCGGCCACTGCTGAGAGCGTGGTTGCTGCCTTCGATAAGGCCTTCGCATGCGACCCGAAGAGCGCCTACGGTGGAATCATCGCGGCAAACCGCGAGGTCACGAAGGATATGGTCGATCACATCAACGAGAACCATCTCTTCGTGGAAGTGCTTATCGCGCCCTCGTTCGCGCCTGACGCGCTCGAGCTTCTGCAGCAGAAGAAGAACCTGCGCGTGCTCGCCACCGGCGGCGTCGACGCGCCTTCCGCGCTCGAGTTCCGCTCGGTCGATGGTGGCATCCTCGTGCAGGACGTCGACCGCGTCGCCGAAGACCCCGCCACTTTCACGGTGCCAACCGACCGCAAGCCGACCGACGAGGAGATGCACGAGCTGCTCTTCGCGTGGCGCGTGTGCAAAGGCGTGAAGAGCAACGCCATCCTCGTGTCGCGCGATCATGCGGGCATCGGCATGGGCCCCGGCCAGCCGAACCGCGTCGACTCCGCACTCATCGCGTGCAAGCGCGCCCACGAGGCGTGCGATCGCATGGGCGTGCCGGCCGAGGGGCTGGTGTGCGCATCCGATGCGTTCTTCCCCTTCCGCGACAATGTGGACACGCTGTCCGAGTGGGGCGTGACCGCCATCATCCAGCCGGGCGGCTCCATCCGCGACGAGGAGTGCATCCAGGCCGCCAACGAGCATGGCATCGCGATGGTCTTCACCGGGCATCGCCACTTCCGCCACTAGGGACAGGGACGAACCTCAACTGTGAAGTTCAGCATCAGAAATCTACTGGTCGGCCTCGTGCTCATCATCGTTTTGGCGGTGGTGTTCTTGCGGGGCGACCAGCTGGCCGAACTCGCCGAGACCATGCAGCGCGGCTCCACGATTCCGCTCGTCGCGGCCATCCTCACCCAGCTGTGCAAGTACGTCTCTCAGAGCTTCGCGTACTCGTCGTGCTTCCGCGCGGTGGGGGAGCATATGGCCCCGCGCACCACGCTGCCGCTCGTGTTCGGCACCTTCTTCATGAACACGATCGCACCGTCGCTCAACCTGGCGGGTACCACGCTTGTGGTCGACGATGCGCGCCGTCGCGGGATATCGCCCGGCAAGGCCACCTCTGCCGCACTGCTCATGCAGATTACGATCGACGGCGCCTTCTGCACCATCATGGTCTTGGCGTTCCTTATCCTGCTGGTCACGGTGGGCCTTTCCCCCGTGTGGTTCCTTTTGGGCATGGTGGTGATGCTGCTCGTGGGCTGCATGATCGGCGTGCTCGTCTTGGGCCGCAAGCGCCCAGCGCTCATGTTGAAGATTCTGCGCCCCATCGAGCGGCTGGTGAATCGCATTCGCGGCCTGTTCAAGAAGCCGCCCCTCAAACCCTGGGTCGAGAACATCGCCTCCACGTTTTCCGAGGCGGCGGGCCTGATCGGCCACAGCCCGAAGCCCACGCTCAAGGCCTACGGCTGCTCGCTTATCGCGTCGACGTGCGAGCTGAGCTGCTTCGCGCTCGTGGGCGTGGCGTTCGGTGTGACGAGCCCTGAGGTTCTCATCTGCGGTTACGTGGTGGCGACGCTGTTCGCCATGATTTCGATCACGCCGCAAGGCGTCGGCGTCGTGGAGGCCGCGGTGGTCGTGGCGTTCACGATGTTCGGCGAGACGGCGGCCGCGGGCACGGCAATCGGCCTGGTGTATCGCGGCATCGTGTTCTGGATGCCGTTCCTAATCGGTGCCATCCTCATCCAGCGCACGAAGACCTTCCAGGGCGAGGGCAAGAAGGCCATGGGGGGCACCGAGAAGAACCGCCTGGAAGGCGCCGACAAGATGGCGAAGGAAATCGACGCGATGGTGCAGGCGGGCACGGGAGCTATTCCCCCTGTGCCCGAGCGTGAGGCGCCCCGCAGGCGCCGCGGTGGCACCGACCGCTCCTCGCGGGGGAGATAGCCGCACGCGAGCGAGACGGTGGTCGTGGGAAAGCCGCCCGGTCCTGTTTCGCTGACGACTCCCGTCCTGCCTCAGGCGCCCCATCTGCAAGCAACTTAAGGAGATTCGTTTTCGTGAGCTTTAACGAACTGCTGGGAATCACCTTCCCCGAGGCGAGCGGCACGCTTGTGCGGGGCGAGCTTCCCATTACCGACGCCATTCGCCAGCCGTTCGGCTTTGTGCACGGGGGTGCGACGATCGCGCTGCTCGAAGCGGTGGCGAGTCTCGGCACCGGGCTTCAAACCGACTTGTCGCGCGAGCTGTCCTTCGGGGTAAACGTGAACGTCACGCATCGCAAGAGCGGCGTCGACGGCACGCTGCATGGCGTAGCCGCACTCGATCGCGAGGAGAAAAGCTCGAAGGGCTACCGCAAGCTGTTCTGGAACGTGTGTGCGCGCGACGATGCGGGCGATGTCATTTCGGAGGGCACCGTCATGTGCACGATCGTGCCGCAGAAGGCCGCCATCGACAACCCGCACCTCGCGAGCGCTCCGAACATCTTCCGGTAAGTCCGCCATCAGGCGCAGGGTGCGCCGACGTCGACACGTTCCCTCTCCTTTGAAAAAAGGGGCTTGCCAAGCGGAACCGTTATGGTAATATATCGTTTGCTGTCGCAAGCAGCACTTCGGGATGTGGCTCAGCTTGGTAGAGCGCTGCGTTCGGGACGCA
>USJN01000111.1 GCA_900554945.1 uncultured Coriobacteriaceae bacterium
GGCCGAGTGGATTTGCGAGGTCGACCGCGGGCATCTGTACCCCTACAAGGGCAACTACACCACGTACCTCGAGACGAAGGCCGCGCGCTTGGCGTCGCAGAAGCAGCGGGACGAGAGGCTGGCGAAGCGCCTTTCCGAGGAACTCGAGTGGGTGCGCTCGTCCCCGAAGGCGCGCCAGGCGAAAAGCCGCGCACGTCTGGAGCGTTACGACCAGATGGTGGCCGAAGCTGCGCAGTCGAAGAAGGTCGACTTCACCGAGATCCACATTCCCGCAGGTCCGCGCCTTGGTGCGAACGTGCTCGAGGTGGATGGGCTCTGTAAGAGCTTTGGCGATCGCGTGCTCATCGACAACCTGTCGTTCGAGTTGCCGCGCAACGGCATCGTGGGCGTGATCGGCCCGAACGGCGTGGGCAAGTCCACGCTCTTCAAGATGATCGTCGGCAAGGAGCAGCCGACCTCGGGTACGCTCGAGCTGGGCGAGACGGTGAAGCTCTCCTACGTCGACCAGGGGCGCGAGGGCATCGATCCCAAGAAGAACGTGTGGGAGGTGGTCTCCGACGGGCTCGACTACATGATGGTGTGCGAGACCGAGGTGCCGAGCCGCGCGTATGTGGCAAGTTTCGGCTTCAAAGGTTCTGACCAGCAGAAACCAGCAGGCGTTCTCTCGGGTGGCGAGCGCAATCGCCTGAATTTGGCGCTCACGCTGAAGCAGGGCGGCAACCTGCTGCTGCTCGACGAGCCCACAAACGACCTGGACGTCGAGACGCTTTCCAGCTTGGAGAAGGCGCTGCTCGAGTTCCCCGGATGTGCCGTCGTGACGAGCCACGACCGCATGTTCCTCGACCGCATCGCCACGCATATCCTCGCGTGGGAGGGCACTGACGAGAACCCGGGTAACTGGTTCTGGTTCGAGGGCAACTTCGACAGCTATCAGAAGAACCGCATCGAGCGCTTGGGCGAAGAGGCCTCGAAGCCGCATCGCCTCCACCGCAAGCTGACGCGGGACTAGCCGGGCGATGCCGAAGCCGATTGCGGCGCTGCGGGCGTGGTTCGACGGTTCGTGGGACGATGCGTGCCTGCGCTGCGGGATGTGCTGCTACGAGCGGGAAGTCGGTGAAGACGGCTCTGTCGGTATCGACTTCTCGGCGCCGTGCGAATTCCTCGACGAGGACTCGCGGCTCTGCCGCGTGTACGATGAGCGCTTTACGCGATGCGAGCGCTGCCGGCGCTTGACGCCCGCGGCTGCATTGTTCGGGAAGCACCTACCCCCGACCTGCGGGTATGTGCTGATGTTTCGCTAGATAAGGAAGCGGGGATTCCCTGCAATATGAAGAGGGGCCGAAGTTGAATGCTTCGGCCCCTCTTGCTGTCTTGGAATTGACGATTGTTAATTCTTCAAGCTGTTGATCGGGGCGGGCATGCGGCCTCCGCGGTGGGCGAAGACGGTGCCGGCGTGCCCGTTCACGGGCATGACGGGGGCGTATCCCAGAAGGCCGCCGAACTCCAGTCGGTCGCCGACCTTCTTGCCGATGGCAGGGATGACGCGCACGGCGGTGGTCTTGTTGTTGATCATGCCGATGGCGCACTCGTCGGCGATGATGCCGAAGATCGTTTCCACCGACGTGTCGCCGGGGATGGCGATCATATCGAGGCCAACGCTGCAGACGCAGGTCATGGCCTCGAGCTTCTCGAGGGAAAGGGCGCCTGCCTCGGCTGCGCGGATCATGCCGGCGTCTTCCGACACGGGAATGAACGCGCCTGAAAGACCGCCGACGCTCGACGATGCCATGACGCCGCCCTTCTTCACCGCGTCGTTGAGCATGGCAAGCGCCGCCGTAGTGCCCGGACCGCCGCACTTTCCGACGCCGATGGTTTCCAGAATCTCCGCGACTGAGTCGCCCTCGGCCGGCGTCGGCGCAAGCGACAAATCGAGAATTCCTTTCGTCACGCCCAGGCGCTTGCTCGCCTCGCGCGCCATGAGCTCGCCTGCGCGCGTGATCTTGAAGACGGTCGCCTTGATCGCTTCCGAGATGGCGGTCATGTCGGCGTCCTTCGGCATGTTGGCGAGTACCGAACGCACAACGCCCGGTCCCGAAACGCCCACGTTCACGACGGCATCGGCCTCGCCCGAGCCGTGGAACGCGCCCGCCATGAAGGGGTTGTCTTCCACGGCATTGCAGAAAACGACCAGTTTACCTGCGCCGATGCACTGGCGATCGGCGGTTGCCTCGGCGGTCTTCTTCACGATGCCCGCCATCTTGAAGGCGGCGTCCATGTTGATGCCCGCGCGCGTCGAGCCTACGTTCACGCTTGAGCACACAAAGTCGGTCGCCGCGAGGGCGTCGGGGATGGAGTCCATGAGATTGTTGTCCGCGCGCGACGCGCCCTTGTGCACGAGGGCGGAGAAGCCGCCGACGAAATCGACGCCGACGACCTTCGCGGCCTTGTCCATGGCCACAGCGATTGGCGACAGGTCGCGGGCGTCGGTTGCCGCGCAGATTTCGGCGATGGGCGTCACCGAGATGCGCTTGTTCACGATGGGAATGCCGTATTCGCGCTCGAGTTGTTCGGCGGTGGGAACGAGCTGCTCGGCTGCGGTGGTCATGCGATCGTAGACCTTGCGCGCCATCGTGTCGATGTCCGAATCGGTGCATCCTCGCAGGTTCAGTCCGAGCGTGATCGTTCGGATGTCGAGGTGCTCCTTGTTCACCATCGCCAGGGTTTCGGCGATTTCGGCAGGTGTGATTTGCATAGATGCTCTCCCTCTCGCGAATGGGTGTTTTGAATTGCGCGTGGGCTGTTGATTTCTTCGAACAGGATACCTTTTTTCGGAAGTGAAACGGCAGCCGTCACCGTTTTAGCGGGAAAAACGGCGCTGATTTGGCGCGGCGGGGGAAGGTGATTCGGCTGCGCCTTGGTCGGCCCCTGTTTTTCCAGCAAAACCTGTGTAAACAGGGCGCGCATCCGTTGCCATTCGCGTGTCAGCTCGCTACAATCACACTATTGAACAATATGTTTATTATTGGTCGGATTGTTGAATGGGGGTGGAGTTCTATGGCATGTTCGGCAAACGAAGGGGCCATGCCCGAGGATCGTCGCATCACGCGCTCGAAACAGGCGCTGCGCCAGGCCTTTATCGAGTTGACGGAGGAAAACGGGCTCGATGGGTTCTCCGCAAGTGACCTGTGCGCTCGCGCGGGGCTCAACCGCGGCACGCTCTACAACATCTTCGGGGACAAAGACGGGCTGCTTCGTGCCCTCGAGGGCGATATCATGGCCGACCTCGAGGCTCTTCAGGCCAAGATGCAGACAATCGGCTTGAAAGACGTTATGCGCTACCGCGTGAGCAAGCGCCCGATGCCCTTTTTGGTGGAGCTGTTCGACTGCCTGCGTGAACAGGGCGACTTCCTGCATGCGGTGATGGGCCCTAAGGGCGACCCGAGCTTCGGCCCCCGCGTGCGCGATGCACTGTGCACCGAAATCATCCAGACCATCCTGCACGAGCGCTACCGCAACAATCCCGAGCCGTTCGTGCAGTATTACGTCGCGTTCTACGCGAGCGCGTATCTGGGGGTCATCACGCGTTGGGTCGAAACGGGCATGCGCGAGAGTTCCCGGGACATGGCACTTATCGCGATGAAGCTCTTCTTCATCAAACCGGGCGATCCGATCAAGCTGTAAACGAAGGCGATAACGATGGAAGACGAAAACATGAACAATCAGGAATTGACGGTGGACGAGAAGGCGTCGCTTAGCGCATGTTCGGGCGAGGGTTGCGCGCCCCGCACCACAACGGTTGATGCGACTCCGGTTGGGGAACCCGTCGTGAAGGACGCGCTCCATATTGGCATCGATGTCGGCTCGACGACGGTGAAGCTTGCTATTTTGGACGAAAACAACCAGGTCAAGTACTCGGTTTACCGCCGTCATCACGCTGACGTGCGCGCAACGATCGTGGAAGTGCTCTCCGAGGCCGCCGAAGGCTTCGGCGATGAGCGCATGACGATTGCCATCACTGGCTCGGGTGGCCTGCTTTTGGCCCAGTGGCTCGGCATCGAGTTCGTGCAGGAGGTCATCGCGAGCAAAACCGCGGTCGAGACTTTCATCCCCAAAACCGACGTGGCCATCGAGCTCGGCGGCGAGGACGCGAAGATCGTCTACTTCGAAAACGGCATCGAGCAGCGCATGAACGGCACCTGCGCGGGCGGTACGGGCGCATTCATCGACCAGATGGCGGCACTTTTGAACGCCGATGCGGGCGGCCTGAACGAGCTTGCGCAGAATGCGACCACCATCTATCCCATCGCCTCGCGCTGCGGCGTGTTCGCGAAGACCGACGTGCAGCCGCTTTTGAACGAGGGCGCGCGCAAGGAGGACATCGCCGCGTCCATCTTCCAGTCCGTTGTGACGCAGACCATTTCCGGCCTCGCATGCGGCCGACCCATCCGCGGGTACGTGGCGTTTTTGGGCGGTCCGCTGCAATACCTTCCCGAACTGCGCAAACGCTTCTACGAGACGCTTGAGCTCGACGAGGAGCACCGCATCGTGCCCGACAACGCGCACCTGTTCGTGGCAAGCGGCTGCGCCATCGCGGGCGCGGCGAGCGAGACCGTGCGCGCCGAGAAGCTCTCCGACGTGCTCGATCGCCTGAAGAATCTGGGCGACATCCAGGGCTCCGAGGTCGTGCGCCTGCCTCCGCTGTTCGCAAGCGACGCCGAGCTCGATGAGTTCAACGAGCGCCATGCCGCCGAGTGCGTGAAGCGCGAGAGCCTCATGGATTACACGGGCGTTGCCTACCTGGGCATCGACGCGGGTTCGACCACGTTCAAGGCGACGCTCATCGACGAGGAAGGCAGCCTCCTCTGGTCGCACTACGTGTCGAACAAGGGCGACGTGCTCGGGTGCGCGAAGGCCGCCATCGCCAAGCTCTACAACGAGATGCCGGTCGATGCCAAGACGGGCGAACCGCTCATCACCATCGGGCATGCCACGGTCACCGGCTACGGCGAAGCGCTGCTCCTTGAGGCGCTGCGCGTCGACTCGGGCGAGATCGAGACGGTCGCGCACCTGCGCGGCGCTCAACAGATGCTTCCGGGCGTGGAGTTCATCCTCGACATCGGCGGCCAGGACATGAAGTGCCTGCGCGTGAAGGATGGCGTGATCGACCATATCATGCTGAACGAAGCGTGCTCATCGGGTTGCGGCAGCTTCATCGAGAGCTTCGCGACAGGTCTGAACCTGGACGTTTCCGAATTCGCCAAGACGGCAATCCATGCGGAAAACCCTGTTGACCTGGGAAGCCGCTGCACCGTGTTCATGAACTCCCGCGTGAAGCAGGCGCAGAAGGAAGGCGCTACGGTGGGCGACATCGCCGCAGGCCTGGCCATCTCGGTTATCAAGAATGCGCTGTTCAAGGTTATCAAAATCCGCGACCCGCACGATGTGGGCACGAAGGTCATCGTTCAGGGCGGCACGTTCTTGAACGATGCCGTGCTGCGCGCGTTCGAGCAGCTCGCGGGCGTGCACGCCGTGCGCCCCGACATCGCGGGCAACATGGGCGCCTACGGTGCCGCGCTCCTCGCGCGCGACCGCTACCGCAAGCAGGTCACAGCGCTGGAATCTACTCACGACCAGGCGGAGTTCAATCCCGAGCAAGCGAAAGAATCCACCGCGGAGCTAGCTCATGCCCTCAACTCCGACCAGGCGGAAGACGCCGGCGAGCGGAGCGAAGGCTGCGAAGCTTCTGAG
>USJN01000112.1 GCA_900554945.1 uncultured Coriobacteriaceae bacterium
ATCCGCCATGCGTTTTTTCATCATGAGAGGATACCGCAAGCGGGCGAGATTCCCAAATGATGAGGGCGCCCGCATGAGGCGCCCCCGAACGAAGTTCCCTTGTGTTTCAGCCGCTGCAGCGCGCTACTTCCTGAGGTAGCAGCCCACGATGCCGTCGCCCCAGTCGAGCTTGACCACCTTGTCGCCGTCATAGTAGAAGTCGTAAATGAAGTGGCCACCGTCAGCGTTCTCGTAATCGTAGGACTTGAAGAAAATGGTGATGCGGTCGACCGCCGTCACCTTCCATTTTTCGAAGTTGCTGCATTTGGGGCCGGCATCGACCGTGCCGTCGGCGTTCAGCGTGAAGTAGTTGTTGTCGGGATCGTCCTTGTCGGCCCAGGAGGTGTCCGCGACCAGCTTCTCGTACTTGGCAACATCGCCGTCGCCGCGCAGATACCACGTCTCGGTCACATAGTCGTAGCAGGTCATCGCGTCGTTGAACACGATGTCGTAATCACGGACGTCGGTGCTTTCGGGGCGCAGGTGCTTATCCTCAACCTTCGAGCTGCCGGGCTCGGTGATCGCGCCGTCGGCATCGACGAACACGGCCTGGGGGTAATAGAAGTTTTCGAAGAACAGACCGCCCTTCGACTTATCGCCGTCCACGTACCACATGTCGTTCGAGCCGCTCGGATCGCCGAAGTCGTTCGGGCCGCACGTCTCGAGCATCCGAGGATGCTCGTTCGCAGCGGGCTCCTTCTTCGCCACCGCTCCGCCGCCGTCATTTCCGCCGCAGCCTGCAAGGGAAAAGGCGAGCACCGCCGCGCAACACGCGACGAGCAGAGCCGTCAGGGCCTTCGATCCATGCCAACCGATATGTCGTCGAGTGACTTTCATGAGGTTCCTTTCCGCAGTGGCCATTCCTCCTCGTACAGCATCTGAGAAAAGAACTGCGATATACAGCACCCAAAGGCCCAAATTTGCGAAGGTCCCTCCTCTGCAAGTCCAAAGCCTTAAGGAAAGCGGGCACACGGGGCGGGAATGCGGCCGCCGGCGGAGCAAGGAGAAAAGCGAGGAGGGCAACGCAGGACGGGCGTCGGACCCGCGATCGCCTAGCGAGGGGAATGAGGCCGCGACCGCCCGCCAAGACCAGCGAACCCCCGCTCGCCTAGCGCACCTTCGCGATCACCACGACAAGCACGCAGGCAGCGAGCACAGCCGAGATGCCGAACGCCGCCTGATAGGCGAAGGACATGCCCATCGCTCCTGACTGCGCAGTCGCAGAAAGCGACGTGATCACAAGCACCATAATCGCCGTACCGAGCGACGCGCACGCCTGACGAACCGCCGCGAAGAACGCACTCGCGTCCATCATGATCTCGCGCGGAAGCCCGCTCATTCCCCACGAGTTCAAAGGCCCGATCAGCGCGCTCACCCCCATGCCGCGAACCGTTTGCATGAGCGTCGTCATCCAAAGCGGCGTGTTCTCATCCATGAACGCCATGGACACGGCGCCCACCGTGAGGAGCGCCGCCGCGACAATCACCACCGGCCGCGCGCCCACCTTGTCGGAGAGAATGCCCGCAAGGGGGTTCACCACCACGGCCAGGATAGTCGCGGGGATGAACACGATCCCAGCTTCGACGGCGCTGCCCCCGCAGAGCCCCTGCACGTACAACGGCACAATCAGCGTGATTCCCATGAACGACGCGAACAGGCAATTCTGCGCGATAAAGCTTATGCGAAAGTGGGACGACTCGAAGATGCGCATGCTGATGAGCGGGTGCTCGATTCGCTTTTGGCGCGCCACGAAAAGCACGAGGCACGCAATGCCCACGACCGCAGGCACCCACACGAGCGGGCTTTGCACACCCAGGCTTGCCGCGTTGGAGAAGGCGAGCAGAAGCCCGCCGAAGCCGAGGGCGGAATACAGGAAGGACACGCCTTCGAAGCGCGCATCGCGCATCGGAGCGTCTTCGCGCGCGATCAGGAGGAACGCCGCAAGAATCAGAAGGACGACGATGGCGATGAACAGCCAGAAGAAGCTGCGCCACCCCCACGAGTCGACGAGCGCGCCCCCGATAAGCGGGCCGATATTCGGGGCGAACCCCATAGCGATGCCTGCGATGCCCATCGCCGTGCCGTTTTGTCCTTTGGGAAAGCGCGTCATCGCGATCGACTGCAGGACGGGAAGCGTAATGCCCGCGCCGACGGCCTGCAGCACACGCCCGAAAACAAGCACCCCAAACGTCGGGGCGAGCGCATCGACGATGCCTCCGACCAGGAACAATCCCAATGCGAGGAAAACGACGTTGCGAAGGGAAAGGCGCTGCGACAAAAACGTCACAGCCGGAACGGTGATGCCGAGCACGAGCATGTAGATCGTCGTGAGCCACTGCCCGACGCTCGCGTTCACACCGAAGTCAGCTTCCACGCCGCCGAGCATGGAATTCATCGCCGTTTGCGTGAGCGACCCAAGCGCGCACGCCAAAACGACAATCGCAAAGAGTGCATAAGTGCGCCCTTTTTCGGACAACGACATGATGCCCCACTTCCTGTGCTCCGGGGCGCTACGCACCTATCTCACTGCCCAAGTAGGAACGTTTCGCGTCGGAGCCCCGCCCGACGCGCAAGCAGCGCCCATTATACCCTTCAATCAGGAAGGGGGACAAAGAACACGATCTCAGTGTCGGCAGGAGGAGAGACGAGAAAAGGCCCGACTCCCAAGGTTGGAAATCGGGCCAATCGAGATAACGTTTGGGCGCTAGCGGAATTCCGCATCTTGAGCACCCGATAGACGCCCGGCGATGTCTGGCAACCTTATCGGGCCAGCGCCGTCGCAACGCGCTAGTTGAACTTCTGCTGCGTCTTCTCCAGGCCGTGCTCGATGAGGAACAGCGCCGCCTCGCATCCCAAGTCGGTCGCCTGCGCAAAGTCGTCCGCCGCGTCCTTCTTTGGAAGGGACAGCACGTAGTCGGCCACCGGCATGCGTCCCGGCGGGCGCCCGATGCCGCAGCGCACGCGGAACCAGTCGCGCGTGCCCAGCTTGTCGCAGATCGAGCGCAGGCCGTTGTGGCCCGCATGCCCGCCGCCGAACTTCACGCGAATCGTGCCCGGGTCGATATCGAGCTCGTCGTGGATGACGACGAGGTGATCGGGCGACACGCCGTAGGCGTTCATGAGCTGCTTCACCGGACCGCCTGATGTGTTCATGTAGCTTTGCGGCTTTGCGAGCACCACATCGATATCGTGATAGGCCCCTTTGCCGGTCAGCGCGCCGCACTCGTTCTTCCAGTAGCGCACGCCGATTTCCGCTGCGATCTTATCGACCGTATCGAACCCGGCGTTATGGCGCGTATGCTCGTATTCCTCCCCGGGATTCCCCAGGCCAACAATGAGAAACATATATTTCGTACCCTATTCGAACAGCGAAGCGACCGAGCCGTTGCTGTAGACGTTTTTGATGGTCTGAGCGAACAGCGGGGCAAGCGTGAGGACCTTGATCTTGCCGGTCTGGCGCTCGAGCGGCACGGGGACAGCGTCGGTCACGACGACTTCCTCGATGCAGCTGTTCTCGATGCGATCGTATGCCGGGCCGCTGAACAGGCCGTGCGTTGCGCAGGCGAACACCTTCTTCGCACCCTTCGCCTTCAGCGTGGTCGCCGCGGCAACGAGGGAGCCGGCGGTGTCGATCATGTCGTCGTTCAGGATGCAGACCTTGCCCTCGACGTTGCCGATAAGCGCCGTGATCTCGGCCTGGTTGTGCTTGGGGCGGTCCTTGTGCATGATCGCGATGTCGCAATCGAGCAGCGTGGAGAACTTCTTCGCGGCCTTCGCGCGGCCCACGTCGGGGGACACCACGCAAAGCTCCTCGGGGTCGAAGCCCATGGCCTTGTAGTAGTCCACGAAGATGGGCATCGCGGTCATGTGGTTCACCGGCTTGTCGAAGAAGCCCTGGATAGCATCCTGGTGCAGGTCGATCGCGATAATGTTGTCAGCGCCGGCGGTGGTGAGCAGGTCGGCGACGAGCTTCGCCGTAATCGGCTCGCGCGGAGCGGCCTTGCGATCCTGACGAGCGTAGCCGTAGTGCGTGATGACGGCGCTCACGCTGTGGGCGCTCGCGCGCTTGGCAGCGTCGATCATGATGAGCAGTTCCATCAGGTTGTCGTTGACGTCGAGGCCGTTGGGGCTCGAGCACACGGACTGCACGATGAACACGTCCGCGCCGCGCACGCTTTCGAGATAGCGCGCGTAGATTTCACCGTTCGCAAACTTCTCAAGCTTCACATTGCCCAAGGAAATGCCCAGCTCGTGAGCGATTTCGTCAGACAGCCTCGGGTTGGAAGATCCCGAAAATACAGCGATTCTCTTCATCTTCTCGAATTCCATGCGGCGCTCCTTCTTGTGCCAGTCGACTCATCTTCTTCCTGCCCAGAGGGCAAGACCCGTACCATCCATTGTATCCAAGCCCCGCGCCGCTGCGCGAGAAGTTCGCGGTATCTTCGCAGAGGGGCGCGAAATCCCGTAGACGCGCAGAGGGGCCGCGTGAATCGCAAACAGCGGGCGCGACGCGGCGGCTCTAAGGCCGAACACGCCCACCGACGTGGGCAAGCGGGCTTCAAGCCATATTCGCGAGCCAGTCATGACAGCTATATTCAACGTGTTTCGGTCCTGTTAGCGCACCTCGACCCCGCTGCCACCGCCACATGTCCAATCAGGAGCTGCAGCCCTAATCGATCCCGCTTTCCCCGATTGCGGCCTCGATCGCCGCAACCAAAACCGCCGTCGCACCCTCGCCCGCCCGCGAGTCGTAGTAATCGACGAACCGCTCGTCTTCGAGATAGCTTTGCGCGAGCGCAACATGCGCATCCGTCAAATATGCCCCTTCGCCCCATTGCATGCGAATCCATCGGGCATGCATCTGCGCGAGCTTCGCCGCCTCGGGCCCCTTTGCATTTCCAGCAGCCACCGCCGCTTTCAGCTGCTCGATAATTGCCTGTTCAAGCGTTTCTTTCGCGTCCCACTCAGCCTCGCTCATGCCGAGCAGCCTTTCATTCGCGGCATCGACCGCAGCATCGCCGTAGCGCTCGCGCGCCTCTTTTCCGTGGCTCATCTCGTTGGCATGCACAGCACTCCAGCGCTTCAAATGCGGCAGAATCGCACCCATAAGCGACACCGCTTCGTCGCGAGACATGCCTGTGTTTTCGGCCAAGCGCGGCGCGCAATCCTCGATCATGGCGTCCATCGTGGTTTCGTAGGTATATTTTCCCTGTTCATAACACCATTTACAGTAATGCTCATCTTTGGAGCCGTCGGCGTCGGAGCCGTAATCGGCCGGCGTCAAAATCATGCCGCAGCTCTCGCAATAGCGCTCGGGCAAATCGAGCAGATGCATAATGGGCTCGTCGAGCACGTTCGCGATGAGCTTCATCATGTCGATGCCCGGCACAACCTCGCCGCGCTCCCAACGCGACACCGCCTGCCGCGTCACGTACAGCTTCGCCGCAAGCCCTTCCTGCGTCAGGCCCTTGCGTTTGCGCAGCTCAATCAGTTTTGTTGCGAAATCCACCGAAAGCTCCTCTCTCGATTCTGTTGGCAAAACTCTATCCCAACCAAGCGCGAATTCCTAGCAACCTTCAGTTGCGAGTCCAATCGGCATGAAGCGCCTACTCCATTTCAGCCTTTATGCACCGAGGAATTCAAAAAATTGCTCGATGTGCGTAGGTCTTCGCGGAGCGAGCTCGGATGCCGA
>USJN01000113.1 GCA_900554945.1 uncultured Coriobacteriaceae bacterium
GAGCGCAACGCTCGTCGAGCCTTCGGGCAGCGTGAGCGTATACGAATGGACGTCGGCACTAAACGACGGGGACAAGATGCCCGCGCCAACCGAGAGCGAGGCCACCGTCTTATCGTTGCTTCCCCAGTCGCTGCCAAGGTCGGGCCCGCCGTCAAGCGTGTACATGAGGTCGACCTCGGAGCCCGGCTCCAAAACTCCGCTGCTCACGGTCACCGAGGAGAAACCCGTGTTCGCGAACCAATCGTCGATCGTGCCCATCCAACCGCTTTTCTTCCCGCAGTCGAACTCGCCAAGCCCCGCGACGGAAGTGATGTAACCCTTGCCGGCACCGACGACGGCAACGCCCTTCTCGTTTGCAAGGCGCACGATTGCCGACATCGCGCTGTCCGACGGATACAGGTCGACGTCCCCTTCGGCAATGGTGCCGTGGGGCGCAGGATAGCTTGCGCCCGCGGGGCGTACAAGTGTGTCGCTGATGCTGACGTGCACCTGCCCGATCGGCGTTTCCCCTGATGGGATGTCGCCTATCGCGGCAAATGCCAAGCTGGGCACGAGTCCGCAGGCCACGACTGCGGACAGGAGCAGGGCGACAAGCTTTCTCTTCAGATTCATGCGGTCCTTCCTTTCTCTTGGATTTCCCTTTTCAACGGACGCCGGCCTCCCCCGGTCGTCACAGCTTTCGTTCTTCGCGCATAGGAGACTTCGCCGGCCACTTGAAGCGCGAGCGGCAGAAGGCACAGCGCGAGAAACGCCGCAAAGACGGCCACGCCCGCAGACGACGCCTTCGGCAGCACGATGATGGGGCTGAAGAGCATTTGCGTCTGACCGAGCGCCGTAGCTGCAGCGCACACGGTGATAAGCGCCACAAGGATAACGGCAAGCACGCGGTCGCGGTTGTCGAAGCGGTAGAGCGAGTACGCGGTACGCCCGCGCAAGGCCGCACCGCGGCTTCTCATAGAGTCCGACATCTCGATGAATCGCTCGATCGACCAGGAAACAAGGATGGAAGCTCTCCGCAGCGCGTTCGCGATTCGACGCAGGATGCTCCCCTGGCCTGGCCCCCTCCCGATGCCCGACTGCGCCACGGCGATCTTGCGCGCACGGTCGCCCACCACCGGCACCGCGCGAAGCGCCACCGCGAGCATCATCGCCGCCTTCGGGAAAACGCTCCCCAGAAGGAAGACCACCTTGTCGGCGGTGAAGACGCACATGACGCACGAGAGCCATACAAGGATTGCCGCAACCTTGATTCCCACGATGATGCCACAGGTCAGCGACTCGACGGTGATGCTGTTGCCGATGGGGGTTCGCGCGAGGTTCGTCACGCCGAAGTGCACGTTCATCGCGAACAGCGCCGCGAAGGCGAGCGCGCACAGGGCGAGCGCGCAGCCGATGGCGACGGCGCGGGGGCCGCGAAGCCTTACGGAGAAGGCGAGCGCGCACAGGAAGGACACCGCCACAAGGCCCGGGTGCGTCCAGCATGCCGTGAACGCCACCACGGCGACGAAGAACAGCAGGTTCAGCGCGGGATGATAGGATGCGAAGTTCATGCGCCCCCTATCTCGCAAGACCATACTTCACGCGCACGCGCTCGAGCTTGCCAAGCAACGGGTTGGCGAGAATGAACAGCGTGATCGCCGTCGCTGCCGCCTGGACCGCGTTCACGGGAAGGCCGGACGCGTAGATGGCGAGGGCGCTTTCGGGCGTTATGACGGAGACCATCGTGAAGAGCGAGCATGTGTCCAAAATGGGCCCGACCACCACGATGACGAACACCGCACCCGCAAGCGAGAGCAGCGTCTTTGCGCGGTTGCTCAAATCGCTTCGAGGGATCACTCCCCGCTCGGCGAGGAACCCGGCGACGAACCCGGCGATGCCGTAGGCAAGCATCTGCCAAGGGGTCCACGGCCCCTGACCGAAGACGAAATCGCTGACGAGCAGCGAGATCGCCCCCACGAGGAAGCCCGAGCGCGACCCCAAGGCGACGCCCGCGATCATGACGATGGCAGCGATGGGCTTGAAGTGCGGGACCCAAATGAACGCCACGCGAGCGACCACGGCAAGCGCACACATCACCGCGATGATCACGAGCTCACGGGCCTGGGGCCTGCGTGCCTCGAACGACACGAAGAACGGTACCATCGCATAGATGATGACGAGGATGCTCGTCACGTAGTAGCTGCCCGAGCCGAATGCCGTTCCTGCCCACACTGTGATCGGCGTGAGCACGACGACGACCAGCCACGACAGGACGGTTTTCCAGCGGGCTTCCTTTTCTAGCGCACCATGCATTGCCCGATCACATCCTCATCGGTAATCGCACGCGGGAACACGTGCCGGCTCATGCGATTCGCCGCCGTGGTATAGAAGCTGTTCGACGAGAAGAACGTGCGCGGCGTGCTTTGGGCGACGATCTCGCCGTCGAACATCATGGCCACCGCGTCGGCGTAGCGCGCGCAGAACTCGATGTCGTGCGACACCATGACGATGGCGACGCCGTCGCGTTTGAGATCATCGAGCACCGAGGCAAGCTGGCGCTTGAAGAATGCGTCGATGCCCTTAGTCGGCTCGTCGAGCAGGAGGATCTTCGGATCGGTGAGCAGGACTTTCGCGAGTGCGGCACGCTGCTGCTCGCCGCCCGAGAGGTCGAAGGGATGCGAATCGAGCAAGCTCTCGATGTCGGCCATGTCGATGGCATGCTCGATGCGGCGGGCACGCTCGGCCTCGGGCAGACGGGATGAGGCGAGCATCTCAGCCAAATCCTCGCGCACCGTCTTCTTGACGAAGAGATTTTGCGGGTCCTGGGGCAGAAGCGCAAGGCATCCATCGAAGAGACTTCCCGCTTTCCAATCCTTTAGCTTCCTGTCGAATATGCGCACGGTGCCACGATAGGGCTTCGAGATTCCGCAGGCCACGCGCAGCAGGGTCGACTTGCCCGCGCCGTTGCCTCCCATGATGGCGAGAATCGACCCAGGTGCGACGTCGAGCGACGCGCCGCGCAACACGTCGGGAAGATCGCGATCGTAGCGAAACCACACCTCTTTGAGCGAGAGGGCCGGGTGCTCCACCGCATCGAGCGGGGCGTCTGCGGGAATCGCGTCGCGCTGCGAGCAGTCGTCGGAGGCGACGCGCGAGAGCCAACGCCTCCCCTCGCGCACCGTGAGCGGAGCGTCGGGAGATTCCGCTTTCTCGGGTGTCGCTTTATCGGGACTCGCCTTCCCCAAACCCACCTCGCGGGCGGCTTCCACCCCGTAGAAGATGCGCAGGGGCGCAGGCAGCGCCGCCATCATGTCGTTTTCCGACGCGTGGAGCGAGAGCGCGACCTCGCGCGGGGCGCCGATCGACACGATTTCCCCCCGGTCCATGACGACCACCTTGTCCGCGCAGGCGAAGACTTCTTCCAGGCGGTGCTCGGTCAATACGACGGTCACGCCCAGCTCGAGGTTGATCTTGCGCACCGTGTTCAGGAAGTCCGACGCCGCAATGGGGTCGAGCTGGCTCGTCGGCTCATCGAGGATGAGCGCGCTCGGGCGCATGGCCATGATGGACGCCAGGTTCAACAGCTGCTTCTGGCCGCCCGACAGGTCGCGAACGTCCTTGTGAAACCAGCTTTCGATGCCGAAGTAACTTGCCATCTCCGCCACGCGAAAGCGCATCGAGTCCTTGTCGCACCCCAGGCTCTCCAGGCCGAACGCCAGCTCATGCCACACCTT
This sequence comes from uncultured Coriobacteriaceae bacterium, assembly GCA_900554945.1. Lineage (GTDB taxonomy): Bacteria > Actinomycetota > Coriobacteriia > Coriobacteriales > Eggerthellaceae > Ellagibacter. The sequence goes on from USJN01000113.1 coordinate 3,714, forward strand.
GTCGGTCACAATTTGCGCGTCGGGGTTCTGCATGACGAACCCGATCTTCGCGCTCTGGTCGCGCTGCGACACCTCTTCGAGCGGCACCCCCTCGAAGAGGACGCGACCCGTGCGTTCACCGTGCGGCGTAAGCACGCTTTTCAAGTGGCGAAGGAGCGTGGTCTTGCCGCATCCGCTCTTTCCGCAGATGACGACATAACTTCCCTGCTCTATCTCAAGCGATACGCCGTCAAGGGCGCGACGGTCCGCCCCAGGATAGGCGAACATCAGCTGTTCGATAGCGAAATGTGCCATAAAAGCCTCTCTCCAATGGTAATGGCGGACGGCAGCGCCATGAATGCCGAGTATGCAACGAGACCGCACGCCGAGACGGGGTCGGGGAGCGCTCCCATCATAAGCGAGACGGGGTCAGGGGTCGCCCCAGCTCCCGCCGTGGCGAAACCAGACGCCGGCGCGATGTCTTGGGAAGCGAAGTTCGCACTTGCAAACCCGCCGGCAATCGCCGCGACCGAGACCGCGACAAGCACTGCCATGCACGCAAGGAGTGCACCATCGCGCGCGGTGAAGCGGTAGCGCGCGTAGGCCGTGCGCCGCGCCTGGCCGAAGCCCCGGCTGCGCATGGAATCGGCGGTCGACACGCCCCCCTCAAGCGCCCACGACGCAAGCGCCGAGAGAACTGCCGACGCTTGCCCGACGCGCTGCGAGAGCGTCCCGACTGCCGGGCTGCGCCCGATTCCCGAACGCGCCGCCGCGAGCTCGTCGATCTTGCGGCGATACGTAGGGACCAAACGGAGCACCATCGTGAACACGAGCGTGACCGACGGCGCCATCCGCCCGAACAGGTAGGTGAACTTGTCGCTCGTCATGACGATGTTATAGCAGGAAAACCACAGCAGCATCCCCACAAGCAGCGCCGCCGTCTGCGCGCCGTACGCGAGCGCCTCGAGCGTATAGGGCCTGTCGAAATAGGTGAAGAGGACGACGTCTCCCCTTGTGTTGAACAGGGGGTTCACCAGCGTAACGACCGTGAAGAGCACCGCCATCCCCGCGAACATGCGCAGGCTGCGCCTTCCCGCGAGCACCGCGTAGTAGAGCCCCGAGAACACCACGGTCGCCGCGAGGAACATCGGGTTGCGCACGAACATGCCAAGGGCGATGGCGCACGCGAAGAACGAGAAGCCGAGCACGGGATGATATGCCCCGAACGTGTCTGCGCCCCTCGCCGTACCCGCGGGCGGGCAAGCGCCGCCAGACCTCATTGCTCCGCCTCCCCTTGGGCGTCTTTGCGTGCAAGCCGTACCCGATAGACCCCGAGCGCGGCGAGGGCGCATGCCGCGACGGCGGCGATGCCCACCCAAAGCCACGGTGACGAGGCGTTATCGCTGGCGGCGGCATCGGCGGTGGAGTCTTCCCCTGGCTGATTGTCGGACGCGGCATCGCGCGCGCTCAAGGCGCCAACATAGGGGTCGTCTTCGCTTGAGGCGACTTCAGAAGAAAGCGAGGAGGTCGCAACCATCTTCTCGCCAGATGGTGCCGCTGTCTGGGCCGCGAAGAGCGTCTTGCCCGATGGAGCCCCGCCGCCCTGCGCCCCCGCGCCGCCTGAAGGCTGACCGCTCGGTGTCGGTTCAGGGTCGGGAGTCGGAATTGGGTCAGGGTCGGGCGCGGGGTCGGGGTCTGGCGGGACATCGGGCGGAACCGCGGACGCGACGTCGCTCATATCGAAAAGCGACATTTTCCCCGAAAGAAGACGTTCATAGGCAACGAGCGCGTAAAATCCCTGCTCAGTCGCCATCCCGTTCACTTCGCCGTCGGCAACATGCTTGAATCCCCCGCCGGGGACCGCGAATGCGCACAGCGCATCGAGCACCGAGCCGCCCACCTTCGCGAAACGCGCGTCGGAGGCAGGGTCGATGCCGAGTGCGGAAAGCGCGACGACGACCTGCGCGCAGCTTTCCGAGGTGGCAGAACCTGCATCGCCGAAGCCGCCGTTTTCTCCCTGCAAA
>USJN01000114.1 GCA_900554945.1 uncultured Coriobacteriaceae bacterium
CAGGCGGGCGTCAGCTACCTTGCGAACGCGCTCGAAAAAGAGCTGGGAGTTCGCCTGTTCGTGCGCGAGCACGGCGGCGTTCGGCTCACCTCGGAAGGCGCCGCGCTTCTCCCGTGGATTCAGGAAGTGTGCGCGAGCGAGCGCAGGCTCGAGGCGCATCTTGCGGACTTGAAGCAGCTGGAAGAAGGGTCTCTTCATATCGTCGCGTTCACGAGCACGCTCACGCAATGGCTGCCGCAGATAACGAAGCGTTTCACCGAGGCGCACCCGCATATCGATCTGCGCATCACCTGCCACGATGACCAGGCACAACTTGAGCACATCGTGGAAAGCGGGCAGGCGGATGTCGGGTTTGTGGCGCTGCCCGTGAAGCGCCCGCTCGAAATGGAGCTGCTCGTGCGCGACCCGCTTCTCGTTGCCGTCGCCCCCGACAGCCCCTTCGCGACGCACAAACGCTTCCCCAAGAAGGCGCTTGCGAGCGAACCGTACATCAAGCTTGATTCGGGCGAGTATTCCGAGATGGACCGCCTATTCCGCGTGAACGGCGTCGAGCCGCGCGTGAGGTTTTCCATCGTGAGCGACTACGCCGCGATGGGGATGGTATCGGCAGGGCTCGGATACAGCGTGCTTTCGGGGCTCGTGCTGCGAAACGCCCCGTTCGACCTGGTCGCGCTTCCTGCGGAGGTTCCCGCTTATCGCGAAATCGCGCTCGCGCAGAAATCGAGCGAGACGGCGTCGGGCGCTGCGCGGGCCTTCATCAAGTGCACGAAAGACTGGATCCGCGAAGCCTACGAAAGCGAACCCGAGGCGCTGCTGCTTTAGGACTACCAGTCCCACAATCCGTCGCAAGTCAGCATGGCGGGCACAGCGCACGCCGCCCGCTCCCATTCACCAAATGGGCGCCTCCGCCTCTCTGGCGCTACTTCCCCACCGCTATCGGAACGAGTTCGGAAAGCGTGGTGATCGCGTAGTCGGGGTGCTCTGCCAGGAGCTCCTCGCGGGCGAACATGCCCCAGAGTGCGGCGACCGTCACGCAGCCGGCGCCCCGTCCCGCCTGCAAATCATAGGGGCTGTCGCCAATGTAGATGCATTCATCAGGCGAAACGCCGAAAAGCTCGCAGCCGTGCAGCACCGGCGCCGGGTCGGGCTTGTGCGCGGGGAACGTATCTGGCGCAACGAGGAAGTCGAAGTACCCCTCGATTCCCGTGCTCTCCATGGCGCGACGTGCGTTCCCGCTGCGCTTCGACGTGACGATGCCGAGCGGAAGCCCCGCCGCCGTAAGCTTCCCGAGCACCGCCGTCGTGTCGGGAAACGACCTGATGAGCTGCGAGTGCACGCGGTCGTTGTGCTCGAGGTAGGTGTCGAAGAGCTTATCGTGCACCTCCTGGCTGCCGTCGGCCCAGTCCCACATCTGCACCGTGAGCGGCTGGCCGATCTTCGCGCGCAGCTCCTCGTCGGGAAAGTCGCGCCCTAGCACCGTCTTCGTCGCGTAGCGAAACGACGCCAGGATGAGCGCCTCGGTATCGACCAGCGTGCCGTCCAAGTCGAACAGTACGCCCTTGATGCTGGAAGTCACAGCAATTCCTCCATCCGTGAAGTTTCCCCATGGGTTTCCCCAGGTGAAAAGTAAGAAAGAGCCGCCCTGGCGAATTCGGGCGGCTCGAAAAAGGCTCCCCCGCGCACGCCCGCACGCAGGGGAGCCGAACACGCAACCGTAAAATCGCCAAAGCGGCTCGCAATCCCGCCGACTAGCACGCCCGCGGAACCCTCCTATTCGAAGATGCCCGCGAAAGCGCCCAGGCCGGAGGGGTGCTTGCGAGCATTGCGCTTCGCGAAGCGCAGCAGCTCGGCGATGGTGGAAAGCGAGACGTCCTTCTTCTGACCGGTGCGGCGCAGCTTCACTTCCACATTGCCCTCGGCCAGGCCGCGCTTGCCGATGACCACCTGCAGCGGCCAGCCGATAAGGTCGGCGTCTGCGAACTTCACGCCGGCGCGCTCCTTGCGGTCGTCGATGACCACGTCGAAGCCGAAATCGGCGATCTCGCTCGCGAGCTTCTCGGCCGCGGGCTGCACCTCGTCATCGCCGACCGTGAGCGGGATAATGCACACGTGAGCAGGCGCGACATTGAACGGCCACTGGATACCGTTCTCGTCGTTGTGCTGTTCGACGATGGCGGCCACCGTGCGGGAGACGCCCACGCCGTAGCAACCCATGATGAACGGGTGCTCCACGCCGTCCTCGTCGTGGAAGGTGGCACCCATGGTCTCGGAGTAGCGGGTGCCCAGCTGAAACACCTGGGAAACCTCGATGCCGCGGGAACCCGAAAGCGGCAGACCGCAGTCGGGGCAGCAGTCACCGGGCTTCACGACGCACAGGTCGGCCCATTCGTCCACCGTGAAATCGCGGCCCTCTTCGGCGCCCGCGTAGTGGTAGTCGTCCTCGTTCGCGCCGACGACCCAATGGCCGATGCCCTTCAGGCTGCGGGCGGCGATGATGCGCGCGCCCTCGGGCAGGCCGACCGGACCCATCGAGCCCTTGTGCAGGCCGAAGGATTCCATTTCCTCGTCGGTGAGCAGCGCAAACCCGGGAACGGTGCGCTCGGCCTTGATCTCGTTGAGCTCGTGGTCGCCAGGGACGAACATCACGACGAGCTTGCCCTCGGCGTCCTTGCCGGAGAGCGCCTTCACCGTGGAGCTTTCGGGAATGCCGAGGAACTCCGCGAGCTCCTCGATCGTGCGGACGCCCGGGGTATGGATCTTCTTAAGCTCGGTGGCCTCGTATTCCGTCGGGCGCGCCAGGCACTCGCCAGCCTCGGTGTTCGCAGCGTAACCGCAGGTGCAGTGCACAAGCTCGGCCTCGCCCGCCGGGGCAAGCGCCATGAACTCGGTCGTCACCTTGCCGCCGATCTGGCCGCCATCGGCCTCGACGGGGCGGTAATCCAGGCCGCAGCGATCGCAGATCGTGCCGTAGGCGCGGCTCATATCGTCGTAGGTTTCCTGCAGCGATTCTTGCGTCGCGTGGAAGGAATACGCGTCCTTCATGATGAACTCGCGGCTGCGGAACAGGCCCAGGCGCGGGCGGATCTCGTCGCGGAACTTCACCTGGATCTGGTAGAGCGTGCAGGGGAGCTCCTTGTAGGAACGCAGCTCGTTGCGGATGAGCGACGTGATGAGCTCCTCATGGGTGGGCCCGAGGCAGAAGCCGTGGTCGTGACGGTCGACGAGGCGCATGAGCTCGGGGCCGTAGTCGTCCCAGCGACCGGACTCGTGCCACAGCTCCGCCGGCTGCAGCGCCGGCATCATGATTTCCTGCGCGCCGATCTTGTCCATTTCCTCGCGCACGATGTTCTCGACCTTCGAGAGCACCTTGTAGCCAAGAGGCAGGAAGGTGTACACGCCCGAAGCGGTCTTGCGGATCATGCCCGCGCGGAGCATCAGCTTGTGGCTCGCGATTTCCGCATCCGCGGGGTCTTCCTTCAGCGTCGGAGCATAGAGCTTGCTCATTCGCATAACTTCACTCATAGTTTTCCTATCTCCTCCATCAACACGTCGACGATGGCGTGCTCTTCCACTTTCCGTTGCACTTCTCCGTGCTTGAACACGACGCCCACGCCCGCTCCGCACGCCACGCCGATGTCGGCATCGCGCGCCTCGCCAGGACCGTTGACGACGCAGCCCATGACGGCGACCTTTATGGGCTTGGTCGTACTCATGAGGTTGGATTCAACCTGCTTGGCCAGTTCGATCAAGTTTACCTGACAACGCCCGCACGTGGGGCAGCTGATGATTTCCGGGCCGCGGCGGCGCAAATCGAGCGCCGAGAGCAGCGCCCAGCACGCCCGCATCTCGACGACGGGGTCGTCGGTAAGCGAGATGCGCATGGTGTCCCCGATGCCTTCTTCCAAAAGGATTCCCAGGCCAGAGGCGCTTTTTATGACGCCTTGGAACTGCGTTCCCGCCTCAGTGATGCCGATGTGCAAAGGAATATGGGGCAAATCGCGCGAGAGCTGGCGATACGTGCGCACCGTGGTCATGACGTCGTGGGCCTTCGCGCTCACCACAAGGTCGTGGAAACCGCGGCCCTCGCAGTATTCCACATAGCCCGCGGCGGACGCGGCGAGCTTTTGCGGAAGCGTGAGGTCGCGCCGCGCGGCGAGGTCTTGGTCAAGCGAGCCCGCGTTCACGCCGATGCGGATGGGAATGCCCGCCTCACCTGCGGCGTCGAGCACGGCGTCGGTCTTTGCAAGGCCGCCTATGTTGCCAGGGTTGATGCGCAGCTTGGCCGCCCCGCGACGTGCCGCCTCCACGGCGATCTGCGCGTCGAAGTGGACGTCAGCCACCACGGGAAGGGGCGACTGCTCGCAGACGCGCTGGAAGGCGTCGAGGCAATCGCGGCGCGGGATGGCCATGCGGACCACCTCGCATCCCGCCGCGGCAAGTTCCCGAATCTGCGCGAGGTTGGCGTCCACGTCGTTCGCGGGCGCGTTCAGCATGGACTGCACCACCACAGGGGCGCCGCCGCCTAAGGGCACGTTGCCCACCATCACGCGGTGCGTGAGCTGGTTGGGCTTTTTTTCGTTGGTTGTAGCATCGTTTTTACACATGGATAGCATTCTACCAGCACCCGCGCGCCTTTGGGAAACCGCCGCGAGAAAGGCACAGGCGGCTCACGAAGGGACGGGGGAAGGAGGAAATGAGGCCCGCAGATGCCTCACCGCGATTGACCATCCAACCACGCATTCGAGGTGTACCAGTTTACGTGCTCTATCAGAAAACCGCCGACCGCTGGTAAAATCTGCCCGAGCAGATAGGAGCAAAATGGAACCGACTGAAACCCAAGTCCCACAGCCTGAAGAGACACAGCAGACGGAGAAGCACGTCAAGCCACTACTCACCGTGGAACAACAGTTAGTCCACCTCAAAGCGAAGGGCGTGACGTTCGACCTCTGCAACGAAGAAGAGGCAGCCACCTATCTGTCCGACAAGTGCCAGTTCTTCAGGGTAATCGCCTACCGCAAGCTGTTCGACAAACACGTTGGTGGAGAGCGCGACGGACAGTACATCAACCTCGACTTCGCACAACTGCGCTATCTTGCGGGGCTCGACCGCCAGTTCAGGGACGTGATGCTCGCTATGTCTCTCGACATCGAGCACTTTGCGAAGGTCCGATTGCTGCACGAGCTAACCTTGCACGCGGACGAGGATGGCTACTCCGTGGTCGCCGATTACCGCGAAGAGCTAAAGTCAAACGGACGAATGTACATGGAGAACGAGCTGAGGGCTCGCAAGGGGGACGACTACTGCGGCGATATCATCCAGAAGTACGCGGGCGGGATGCCACTGTGGGCGCTTCTTGAAGTGGTTTCCTTCGGCACCCTCATAGGTATGATGAAGTTCTGCGCCGACAGATGGGGAGATCCCGACCTTAAAGAGCTCCACTATCAGCTCAAACGCGTAAAGTCCATTCGCAACGCAACCGGGCATTCCTCCTGCTTCCTCAACGACATAGGCGAGAAGAAGCGGGGGGACATCCGCGTTCCGTCGGTTATTTCGAGGGAACTTTCACAGATGGGCCTGTCTAAGAAGCTGAGGGCGCGTAAGCTGCGCAACGCGAGGATGCAGCAGGTCGTATCGCTCCTATACCTGTACAGCGCGCTCGTCCCCGATGGAGGATCCC
>USJN01000115.1 GCA_900554945.1 uncultured Coriobacteriaceae bacterium
AGGTGTTCGAGCGCGATGACGCCCGGCAGATTTTCTGGGACGACGTGGCGATCGTGCGCCGACCTGAGGAATACTCCGTGCACGTGCGCCGCTGCAGCCCCGACGATATCCTGGAGATCGACGATTTCGACGACCTGCGCCGCATCGATCCCGCATACGTCGTGCGTCACAAGGACGCCTAGCGGCTATAATCGGGGAACTCAAGTAAAACGAACCGCGCATGGACGTTGCGCGCAGCTTTTGGGGAAAGGGGCCATCGCATCATGACTCAATCAAAAAAGGCTCCTGTCCGCTCGGCCTTCGTGCTTGCGATTGACGTGGGGAACACTCTTACGCGCTTCGGGCTGTTCGAGGGCGATGAGCTCGCCTCGACCTGGTGTGTAACGACGCGGCCCGTCATCACCGTCGACGAGGCCCATGCCATGCTGCGCGAGTTCTTCCTCATCCGAGGGTTCTCAAGCGCCTCGCACGAGGTTCCGATCGAGCGCGCCATCGTGTCGTCGGTCGTTCCTTCAATTACCGATGCTTGGGTGCAGGCCGCTCATGCGGTGAGCGCATCGCGCCCGCTTGTCGTGGGGCCTGGCCTGAAAACGGGACTCAAGATGCGTTTCGACGATCCGGGCGAGGTCGGCTCCGACCGAATCGCCGACATGGTCGCTGCGAAGGAACTCTTCGGCTTTCCGCTTATTGTTGTCGACTTCGGGACGACGACGAACTTCGAGGTCTTAGACGAGGACGGCGCGTTTGCGGGCGGCATCATCGCGCCTGGCCTGCGCCTTTCCCTTTCGGCGCTCTCTTCCGCGGCGGCGAGGTTGTCCATGGTTGAGATGAAGGCGCCGGCTTCTATCGTCGGAACCAACACCCGCGCTGCTATTCAGTCGGGCGCGGTTATGGGCGAGGTCGCGCGCATCGACGGCCTCATCGACATGATTTGGCAAGAGATGGGATGTTCCGGCGGCGTCGTCATGTCGGGCGACGATGGCTCAGCGCTTGCCGCCCTTTGCTCGCACGAGGCGCAGGTCGAGCCCGACTTGACGCTTCTCGGTCTGGGCATGCTCGAGCGATTGAACCGGCGCAGGTAGGATCCTTATGTCGAATGCTCTTGCCGAATCGCTCCTGCAGCCGTGGGAGGGCCCGGCGATCCTGCTCGTCGATCTCGACGCCTTCTTCGCCTCTGTCGAGCAGCTCGACCATCCCGGCTGGCGCGGAAAGCCCGTCATCGTCGGCGGTGACGCTGACAAGCACGGGGTCGTCTCGACTGCGTCATACGAAGCGCGCGCCTTCGGCGTCCACAGTGCCCAGCCCGCATCGGTTGCACGGCGGCTGTGCCCCGACGCCATCTGGACGCACGGGCATTTCGACCGCTATCGCGAGATGTCGGAAGCCATCATGGGCATCCTGCGGGACGAGACTCCGCTCGTGCAGCAGGTGAGCATCGATGAGGCGTTCGTGGATGTCTCTCTCACCAAGGTGAACACGGAGCATCCTGTGCGCATCGCTGAGCGCATCCAATCGCGCGTCGAGGCGCTCGGTGTTACCTGCTCGGTGGGCGTGGGCACGTCGAAGACGATCGCGAAAATCGCCTCCGACATGGACAAGCCGCGTGGGCTCACTGTCGTTTATCCGGGAAGTGAGCAGGGATTTCTCGCGCCTTTGCCCGTGCGGAAGATGAGCGGCGTGGGCGCCGTCGCCGAGCGCGAGCTTGTGAGCCACGGCGTGCGCACGTTGGGGGACCTGGCCTGCGCGGACGAGTCGCTTTTGCGCCGCATCTTCGGGAAGAATGCGATTGTGATGCGAACCCGTGCGCAGGGCGGCGACATGACACCCGTCGAGGAGGGGGAGGCCGCGAAGTCGGTATCGAACGAGATGACGTTCGCGAAAGACCTCACATCGCGCGTCGATGTGGAGGCGGCAATCGCCACGATGGCGGCGAAGGTAGGCCGCCGCCTTCGCAAGAAGGGACTCGCAGGCCGTACGCTCTCCCTCAAGCTGCGCTTCGGCGACCGCTCCGTGCGCTCGGTCCAGAAACGCCTTCCCGCCCCGAGCGACGACGAGCTCGCCTTCACCCCGCTGCTCTACCGCATGGTCGATGAGATATGGCGCGAGGGGGTTCCCATTCGTCTCCTCGGCGTGGGGATGAGCGGGTTTCGCGAGGATGAGTTCGTGCAGGATGCGCTGTTCGACGTCGCGCGCGAGGCGCCTTCGACGCTTGATGCGGAGCCCGTAATCGCCGACGACGCGAAGCGCCGCGGCCTGCTCGACGCCACCGACGCCTTGCGCGACCGCTTCGGGGAAGGCGCCGTGCGATTCGGACACGAGCTGCGCAACGCGGGAAACACGACGGGGACGGGCGCGAAGAATCCCGACGACTACAAGTAGGGCCGCGAGCTGGGATTCTGTGGGCGGAAGGCTTGCGGGTATCGCGCGGGCACCTGGCCACGCAAGACTGTGAGCGAGCGCATCCGGGCATCCTGTTCGGTCATGCTGCCTCTCTTTTCCCTCGGCGCGCCCTGATCTCGCCCTGATGCCTTATACTTCATTCGGAAAGAAAACGACCTGCGCTTCGGGGCATTTCGCGCGAGTCTTGTCAAGAAAGGATAGCCATGGATTTCGAGATCGTCACCGACTCAAGCTGCAACCTGAAAGAGGAGATGATCGACGAGTTCGGTCTCCACGTGCTTCCGTTGACCTTCATGGTCGATGGTGAGCAGCGCCAAAGCTATCTCAAAGGCCAGGTCACCGACTTGCAGCAGTTCTACACGATGATGCGCGAGGGTAAGGTCATCACGACCTCGCTTCCCAATTTGGCTGACTCTGAGGCGCTTTTGCGCGGCCTTCTGGAAGCGGGAAGAGACGTCCTCTACCTGGGATTTTCGAGTGGCCTTTCGGGTACCTACGAGGCAATCTCGCTTCTATGCTCCCAGCTTGCTGCGGAATTCCCCGAGCGCAAGGTTTTCTCTGTCGACACGCTTGCCGCATCGGGCGGTGAGGGCCTGCTCGTGTGGCATGCCGTGCAGAAGGCGCGCGAGGGCCTCTCGATCGAGGAGCTTCGCGACTGGGTGGAGCAGCATAAGCTCAATCTGGCCCATTGGTTCACCGTCGACGACCTTATGTTCCTGTGGCGCGGTGGGCGTGTCTCGAAGACGAGCGCCTGGGCGGGAACGCTTCTGAACATCAAGCCCGTGCTGCACGTCGACGACGAGGGCCATCTCATTCCCATGGAGAAGGTTCGCGGTCGCAAGAAGTCGCTGAACGCGCTCGTCGACCATATGGAGAAGTCTGCCATTTCGCCTGTCGCCGACCAGATGGTCTTCATCACGCACGGTGACTGTCTTGAGGATGCCGAATACGTGGCCGACAAGGTTCGCGAGCGCTTCGGCGTGCGCGATGTTGTCATCAACTACGTCGACCCCGTCATCGGCGCGCATTCCGGCCCGGGCACGATGGCCTTGTTCTATATGGCGGAAAGCCGCAACTAGCGATCATGTCCGTCCCCGCAATGCCTGCGACCACTCGTCGCACGCTCCATTACTTCTGGCTGGTCACGCGCTCACATTTCGGCCTGTTCGCAGGGCTTGTCGTCTCCACGCTTGCCTACGTGGCTCTGCTTTCGTACGCGAATCCCTACCTCATGTCCACGGTGGTCGATCAGGTGAGCGCGAACCCCGTTGCTGCTGATGAGGTGTTCGCCGCATTCGGTCCGTTCGCGCTCGCGCTCGTCGCCGTGAACATGCTCGGCCAGGCGGCGAGTAAGCTGCAGGACTACTGCATGTACCGCCTGCAGATCGCAGCCTCCTACGACCTTGCCACGATGAGCTTCGATGCGCTGTGCAACCAGTCGATGTCGTTCCATTCGAACCGCTTCGGCGGGACGCTCGTGAGCCAGACGTCGAAGTTCATGAGTGCTTACCAGCTCATATTAGAGACGCTGTCGTTTCCCTTCCTGCCGGTGCTCTGCTCGGTCGTGTTCACCTGCGCCGTGCTGATTCCACGGGTGCCCGTCTATGTCGTCGTCCTGATGGCGCTGCTCGCGGTTTACGCCTGCGTGTCCTACTATATGTATAAGCGGATTCTCGGGCTGAACGAGAAGGCGGCGAGCGCGCAAAACCAGCTGTCGGGTGAGCTGTCCGACTCGGTCGCGAACATCCTTGCCGTGAAGACCTACGGACGCGAGGATTACGAGCGCGCGCTTTTCGACGAGGCGAACCGCTGCGTCGTCGAGCGCGACAACCGGCGCATGCGCGCATCGCTCGCGCGCGGTATCGTTACCGCGTGCATCGCCGTCGTCATCATGAGTGCGGTCACCGTCTTCATCATCGGGGGAAACGCTTGGTACGGCATTACGCCCGGCACGCTCGTGCTCATGTTCACCTACACCTACACGGTGACGAACCAGTTCAACTTCATCAACAACGGTTTGCAGAAGATGAACCGCGCGTTCGGCGATGCGAGCGGGATGACACAGGTGCTCGACGAACCGCGGCTTGTGGCCGATCTTCCTGGCGCTCCCGATCTGCGGGTGAGCAACGGGGAAATCGACTTTCGCGATATCGGGTTCTGGTATACCGACGGTTCGGCGACAACGCGCGTGTTTGAGGATTTCAACTTGCATATCGCCTCAGGTGAGCGCGTTGGCCTCGTCGGTATGAGCGGGGCGGGCAAGACCACCTTGACGAAGCTTTTGCTGCGTCTTTCCGATATCCAGGAGGGGTGCATTCTTGTGGACGGGCAGGACATCGCCCGCTGCACGCAGCAATCGCTTCGCCGTCAAATCGCCTATGTGCCCCAGGAGTCGCTACTGTTTCACCGTACGATTGCCGAAAACATCGCCTACGGTCGTCCCGATGCTACGGAGGAGGAAATCCGCGAGGCGGCGCGGCTTGCGAACGCTCTCGAGTTCATCGAACGGCTGCCTAAGGGCTTCGACACGATAACCGGCGAGCGAGGGGTGAAGCTTTCGGGCGGGCAGCGCCAACGCGTGTCGATTGCGCGCGCCCTTTTGGCTGACTGCCCGGTGCTCGTGCTCGACGAGGCAACGAGCGCGCTCGACTCCGAGAGCGAGCAGCTCGTCCAGGACGCGCTCTCGACGCTCATGCGCGGGCGCACGTGTATCGTGGTGGCACATCGCTTATCGACGGTGGCAAGCCTCGATCGCATCGTCGTTCTGGACGATGGACGCATTGTGGAGGATGGCCCGCATTCCGAACTTGTGGCCCAAGGCGGGGAATACGCCAACTTGTGGGAGCGTCAGACGGGTGCCTACCTGGAATAATGTTGTCCCTCGGACGCTTTCTCCAGTATTGCGCAAAACTTAGTATCCTGTTTGGATTTCATGGCTGAGCGATCGCGCGGTAATGCTGCGCCCTTTTTACCTGTGCGGTTCCTTATAGTGTGGAATCTATGAATATGGGAGAGACAGACAGATGTAGCGTTCTTAAGCGAAAGCCTTCGCCTGCCCTCGGTGCGGTGTTCGGCGCCAACGTTCGTCGCCTTCGTGTGGCCTCGCTGATCACGAAGGTTGATTTCGCCAAACGTTGCGGGGTGGGGCGCCCTTACCTCGACAAAGTCGAGCGCGGGGAGGCGAACCCGACGCTTGAATACCTTGAGCGTTTCGCGGTGGCTCTTGGCGTGGACCCC
>USJN01000116.1 GCA_900554945.1 uncultured Coriobacteriaceae bacterium
CCCAAAACGACTTTTTCTGAAAAGGAAAGCAGCTACCTTGTTCTCGGCCTCGACATCGGCATAGGAAGCTGCGGTTGGTGCATCCTGGACAGAGCGTCCAGTTTTATCGCAGCGAATACACGCCGGAAATCGAGGCGGCGAGACCGCTCGCGCGCAGGATATCGGGGAACGCCGCCGAGATAGAAGAGTCGACCGCGCCGATAGCGGTCCCGCTGTCGGCGAATTCGCTGACGCCTGTTTGAGCCCGGCAGGGTTTAGCAAGTCGCAGGGCAAGATCGCGTTCTTCGCTAAGCTCCCCAGCTGCCCCTGAGCATGCTACTCTTGTTCTGGACGAGATTTCGTCGGGGGACGAAGGGGAGGAGTGGATATGACCGAGGTGAAAACCGTTTGCGGCGGCTGTCATAATTGCTGCCCAATCATCGTACAGGTTGAAAACAACCGCGTCGAGCAGGTGAGCGGCGTGCCCAACGATCCGCGCACGGGTGGAGCAATCTGCTCGAAAGGCCAAGCCGGCCCGCAGATTGCACACGACCCACGTCGTCTGATGTACCCCGTCCGCCGCGTCGGCGCAAGGGGCGAAGGCAAATGGGAGCGCATTGCCTGGGACGAAGCCATCTTCGAGCTTGCGGAGAAAATGAAGCGGGCCATCGCCTCCGACGGCCCGCGGTCAATCAGCTTCATTCGCGGCCAAGCGCCCGGGTGGGGATTCACCTACGACGTCACACAGCGACTCGCCCACACCGTGGGAACCGATGTGGGTATGGGCGCATCGGAATGCTTCGTTCCACGCGCGGTGATGGAGGGCATCTCCTACGGCGGCATGCCGTCCCACTGCGACTACGACAACGCCGACCTGCTCATCTTCTGGGGAAAGCAACCAGCCTTCAGCGTCGCGCCATCCCTTCGGAAAATCTACGATGCGCACGACCGAGGCGCACGCCTCATCTGCATCGACCCGCTCCACTTCCATCTTGGAGCCACCGCCGACAAGGTGCTGCAGCCCGAACCGGGTACCGACCTCGCCTTGATGCTCGCCATGATCTTCACCATCGTCGAGCAGGGACTGTGGGACAGCGAATTCGTCGACGCCTACACGAACGACCCTGGCTTGAAACGCCTTTCCGCCCACGTGCGCGGCGAGAACGGCCAGGGCATCCCGTACACGCCCGAGTGGGCGGAATCAATGTCCGGCGTCGCCGCCGCAGACATCCGCGACCTTGCCGTCGAGTACGCCACCACCAAGCGAGCCGGCATCGTGTCGGGCCACGGCCTCGAAGGCCGCGTCAACGTCTCGCAAACCACTCGCGCCCTGTGCATCCTGCGCATAATCACTGGCCATCTCGACCGCATCGGATGCGACGTCTTCACCCCGAAAAGCCCTGACAGAAATCCCAATTTCACCATGATGAACCATATGGTGCCTAACTTCGTCCCCGAAGGGCCCACGAGGATGTTCCACGTGCCCCCCTACAACCACCCCGACAGCTCATGGCCCTTGCTCTTCAGCGGCCAGGGGCTTCTGCCGACGCCGGACGTGTATCGCCTCATGCACGAGGGCAGGACCAAAGTCGCCATATTCCAGGGCGCGAACATCATGGTCACGCAACCATCGCCGGACACGTCTCGCGCAGCGATGGCGAACGTGGACTACATCTGCGTGATCGACCCGTATCTAAACGAAACCGCAGAACTTGCCGACCTGGTCTTACCCGCCGCCACCTACCTTGAGCGCACCGAGCCCGAATGGTTCAAATCCGACGTCTGGCTCCCCATCCTGACGCTTCGCCAGAAATGCGTGGAAGTCGGCGAGGCTCTCCCCGACACGCAAATCATGATCAAGCTCGGCCGTGCTTTGGGATACGAAGAGGAATTCCCCACCGAAGACATCGCCTATTACATCGACGAGGACCTCTCGCCTGCAGGCATCACGCTCGACCGGCTACGCGAGCACCCTCACGGCGTCTGGTTCGGCCAAATCGAATACGAGAAGTTCAAGAAGAGCGGGTTTAGAGCACCCGGCGGCAAAGCGAATATTTGGAGCGAGGTGCTTGAAGCGAATGGGTTCGACCCGCTTCCGATCTGGATCGAGCCAGCCGAATCGTCTCGCGCAAAACCCGATATCGCGAAAGACTACCCATGCGTGCTGTTCACTGGCCGCAGCGGCCCCATGTACGTCCACGAGCAGCGCCGCACCATCCCCTGGCTTCGAGAAATCCAGCCCGAACCATATCTCTGGCTAAACAACGTTTGGGCCCGTAAGCTGGGAATCCAAAACGGAGAGCTCGTCGAGGTGTCCTCGCCGCGCGGCAAAATCCGAATCAAGGCCGAGCCCACGCCCATCATAAAGCCAGGCTGGCTCTACGTGCCCGGAGGTTGGGCGGACGCCAACTACAACGTCATGGGAATCGACGACGAGCTCGACCCCATATCGAGCCAGGCGAACTACACGATGTGCGCGGGGCGAGTCGACAAGATCGACGACGCGGAAAAGGTGAGGTAGCCATGCAATATGCGTTCCATTTCAACGTAAGAAGATGCGCCCAATGCTTTGCGTGCGAGGTTGCGTGCAAATCAGAGCATGGTCTAAGACCCCATGTTCAGGAAAAACCTGGGGTGGGCGGCCCGAGGTTTCGCCAGGTCATTGAGTTAAAAAACGATAAGGGGCCCAATCCCATCCAGTATGTCTCGATGGCGTGCATGCACTGCGGCGACGCTGCCTGCATGTCGGTGTGCCCAGCTCGCGCAATCTATCGCGACCACGAATTCGGCGCCGTCTTGGTCAATCGCGACCGGTGCTTGGGATGCAGATATTGCTCCTGGGCATGCGAATTCGGTGCGCCGCAGTTCGACCGCGACGGACTTATGACGAAATGCGACATGTGTATCAATCGACTCCGTGCGGGTCGAAAGCCCGCCTGCGTCGAGAGCTGCTGCGGAGGCGCCATCACACTTGAACGTGTCGAATCCGCGCACAACGAAGTGCGCGAACAAGCGGCCAAGCGAATGTCTGCCGCGAAAAGACTGCTGTAAGGACGCCCATGTCGGTTCCCCTCGCCCAAGAGAAAACAAGCGAGGCTGCGTTGGTGGTTTTCACGCTGCTCGTGCCCGCTTCGGTGGGTTTGGCAACGTTTTCCCTGATCGGGAACGGTCTATGGCCCGCAATCACAGCTATCGGACTGGCTACAGCGGGCATGATTGGATCGATTGCCCACCTTGCCAAGCCGCTTCGAGCGCCGACGTCGCTTCGAGGCCTGAGAAGCTCATGGCTTTCCCGCGAGATTGCCGCAGTGTCGCTGTACTGGGGATGCTTGGCCCTGTGGCTGTTCGGCGAACTTGCGCACGACGCGACGATCTCGCTTGCAGGACACGTCGCCGCCGTCCTCGTCGCCGCTGCACTTTTGACGATCATCGCCCGCGCTTACAAAGTCTCGACTCGGCCCGCGTGGTGCGGCAACGAGTGCCTTATGGAGCTTGCTGCCTGCGCTCTCGGCGTCGGCGCGGCCGCAGAAGCGATGATGGCCTCAGCGGCCGCGGTAGTTGCGGAAGCGACAGGAACCGCAAGCGCTGCTGGAGCTGCTTGGGGCGATGTGCCGTTGCCCCTTTGGGCGCTTGCTGTCGCAATGTCGGTTGCTGGGCTGGCGCTCGATATCGCTTCGCATCGATCGCGTCGCCGTCGCCTCGAAAACGAGCGCGCGACAAGCGACGAGCGCATTGCGCTGACGCTCCTTCGATACGATGAGCTACATGGCAAGATCCGCTGCGCGTTGGCAACCGAAACTGCGGCGGTCGTCCTCGCAGCGCTTGGCATATGGCCGTTTGCCACAATCGCCCAGCTTATCGCACATGCCCTTCAGCGCATTGTCTTCTACGAACTTCCCGTGCAAGTGCGCTTCGTGTCTCCCTTGAGAAAATGAGGACGCGTTGGCATCACACCAGTACCTCACATCAATGGACATAGATGGAGCGGTATCGTATATCGAACGCCACGTTAAGGGCGAGAGATATCCGACATAACCCGAAGCCGTCTTACGCGTATTGGTTCTATTCCTAGATAAACCCGTACAATGTGCAGATAATCGGCAGGCACACCGAAGTGAAGACGATCAGGAATACGGTGGGGATGATACCCGCTTTCGCATATTGCCCCATCGAATAATACCCCGTTGAATAGGTGAGAACCGGCACACAGTCAAGCGGTAGAATATAGCTCACGGAAGCCTCCCACGCCACAACCATAAGCATGGCGTACATGGGGATACCGAAGTCCATGGCGATAGCGCCCAAGGGAAATGCGAGAATGCCCGCAACCGCAGGGCCAACGGGCACAACGTTGTGCATTACCGCGCCGATAAACGATGCTACCAGCATCAAAACCAACGGCACCTTCAGAGCATCAGGCGTAACAGCCATGATGGTTTCCACAATCCAATTGCCGGCGCCCGTCTCGACGACAAAATGGCCTGCCGAAATCACGCACATTATCAACAGGATGATATCCCAGTTCATGCGCTTAAGAATGCTCTTGAAGTCGAGTGGATTCCAGCCGGGAATGCTCAAGAGAACCATTGCCACAATGGCGATTTCAGCCGTATTCAGGAAGCTCAACCACGAACTTGCGACCCAGAACACCAATGCGGCAGCAATAACCCCCACTGTCTTCCACTCGCATACCTGCATCTTCGGCAAATCGGAAACCTCGCGCATAGTCTCGTCGACTGCATGTTGGGAAATCTTCTCTGGCTTAAACCACGCGCAAAGGAATATCCAGCTCGCAACGAGCATAACAACGGCAAACGGCACGCCGATCATCATCCATTGGACAAAACTCATCTCCACGCCGAACAAGCTGGAGAACAGGCTCACCGTCAAAACGTTGCAGCCATTGCCCGCCATGCAGGCCATGCCGCCCGCATACGATGCATACGGGATAGCAATCATCATTGTCGTCCCAAGCCGAGATTTGCCGCGCTCAGTCCCGTTGAGCTCCAATAAGCGTTTCCCCACGGAAATAAAGACGCCACATGCAGCGACATCGCTCATCACGAGCGACAGCAACGCGCATGCACACATAAAGCCCAGGACAACCTTGCGACTGTCGTTTCCTGCCCAACGCAAAACCAATCCGCAGACACGCGTAGGGATGGTGGTGGCATCGAGTGCGACGGTAAACGCGAACGTCCCCATCAGGAAAAATACCGTCGATCCTATGGAATTCGCATATGCATCGCTGAACGAGCAAACACCTGTGATTGGCATCACCACGAGAACTAGCAGCGCGGTTGCCGCCAATGGAAGCGCTTCGGTTACCCAGAGCAATACGCCCGCCGCCAGGATTGACAAAACCATACGACCCTCGTATGTCAACCCCGCAGTTTCTGGCAAAAGGGCCGCAGACGCGATCAGAAGCGCAGCAATCGTAACAACGATAGCGCTTCGCCTCCTGGGCGAAGCTGATTTGATGAGCTCCGACATGTATCCTCCCCTTTGGATAGCTATTACTGTCGTTTGGGGTACGCAAAGGGACATCCCCCTCGCGCCCTGAGAGCCATAGCCGATGATTGCGATTTTCTTTCCCTTCAGAACGGAGATGTCACAGTCTTTTTCATAGTACATAGTTGCCATTTTAAT
>USJN01000117.1 GCA_900554945.1 uncultured Coriobacteriaceae bacterium
GGACGCCATTTTGCGATTACCCCTGAGCCTGCTCGGCACGCGAGCAGATAAAGGAGATGATTTCCTCGATGGTTTTGCCGGTCGAGTCAAGATGCACGGCGTCTTCCGCCGGCTTGAGGGGCGACGCGGCGCGCGAAGAATCGATCTCGTCGCGCTTCCTGATGTCGGCGAGAACCTCCTCGTAGTTCGTCGAACCCACGTGACGCTCCTCGTTCTGCTTGACACGACGGGTTGCACGCTCCTCCGCGCTTGCCGTGAGGAACACCTTCACGGGTGCCTCGGGGAAAACGACCGTGCCGATGTCGCGGCCCTCGACCACGTAGTCGCCCGCGCGACCGATGCGCTGCTGTTGGGCGACAAGCGCCTCGCGAACTGCGGGAACGGCGGCAACTGGCCCCACGGCGCGGTCGATTTCGGACGTGCGGATGGCATCGGTCACCTCCGTGCCCGAAATGAAGACGCGACGGGGAACGGGGTCGCCCTCAACGTGCCCGAACTCGATTTCGTTGTCGCGCGCGATCGCGCCGAGCGCATCGGCGTCGTCGAAGGAAACGCCGTCGGCGAGCGCCTTCCACGCGATGGCGCGGTACATCGCCCCCGTGTCAAGGCACGAGAACCCGAGCCGCTTTGCCGCTGCCTTAGCGACGGTTGACTTGCCTGCCCCCGAGGGGCCATCGATTGCGACGATCATTTCGCCAGCCTTTCAATATCGGCGCGAAAGCCCGGATAGCTTACGCGAACTGCCTCAAAATCACGGATAGACACGGGATGGGCTCCCGTGAAGCCAACAAGCGACCAGGTCATCGCAAGACGATGGTCGCCCAGGGAATCGAACACGAGCCCCTCGGGTGCGACAAGGCCCGGCTTGCCCTCGATATGCAGGTCATCGCCTTCGGCCCACGCACGCACGCCAAGCTTGGAAAGCCCCTCCAAGATGGCGGCGAGACGGTCGGTCTCCTTCACGCGCAGCTCTCCCACCTCGTGAAAGACCGTCGTGCCTTCCGCGTGGGCAGCCACAAGGGCGAGCACGGGAATCTCATCGACGAGCGAGGCGATCTCGCACCCCGCAACCTCGCACGAGCGCAGATGCTCGACGTAGGAAACCGAGATGGTGCCGCAAGGTTCCTCCCCCGCGCTGCCCGTCGGCTTCAGGGTGATGTCGGCGCCCATGCGCTCGAGCACCCGCACGAAGCCGATGCGCGCCTCGTTCAAGCTCACGTTCTCGATATCGATCGCGCTGCCGGGACGAAGAGCCGCCGCGCACGCCATGAACGCCGCAGACGAGGGGTCGCCCGGCACGTCGACGTCGCAGGCGTGAAGGCTCTGCCCACCAACGACGGAAGCCTCCCCTGGCGCCGCTTCGACGCCGACGCCGAAGCCGGGGAGCATGAGCTCGGTGTGGTTGCGCGAGGGCGCCGGCTCGTGAACGCTCGTCGTGCCCGATGCGAAGATGCCGGCGAGCAGAATCGCCGTCTTCAGCTGGGCAGAGGCAACCGGCGAGTCGTAGGAGATCGCAGAGAGGCCGCGCGTTCCCGTAATGGAGAGCGGGAGCGTCTTCGCGCCTTCCGGGGCGAACCGAGCACCCATGAGCTCGAGCGGATCCGCAATCCGGCGCATCGGACGACGGCGAAGGGAGTCATCGCCCGTGAGCTCGACGGTGATGTCCCATGGCGCGAGCACGCCCATGAGCAGGCGAACCGTCGTGCCGGAATTGCCGCAGTCGATGGCGTCCTCCGGCTGCAAAGGACCTAAGCCGCCCCACCCGCGGATGTCGCCCGCAAGGCTTCCGTCAGGCCGCTTTTTGAGATTGACCTCGGCGCCCAGAGCGCGCACGGCGCCGATGGAGGAGCGAACATCGGCGGAGTCGAGCACGCCGGACACATGCGAAGTGCCTTCGGCCATCGCGGAGAAGAGCACCGAGCGATGCGAAATCGACTTGTCGCCGGGGACGCGAACCGCACCGGACAGCGGGCGGGCGAGCGGCTCGATGAGGGTTGTCTGCCTGGTTGTTGCATCTGCGGGCTCGGCGTGTGCTGCAGCGTCACCGCACACGGAGGACGCCGGTTGTTCGTTAGTCGACATGGATATGCTCCTTCGGGGAGAGCGGATTGAACGACACCGAGAAGCCCGCGCCGATGAGCTGGGCAGACAGCTTTCCAACATCGCCCTCGTCGGTTAGAACGAGCGAGAGCACGGCGCGATCCTCGGTGATGTGATCGATTTCAATCGATTGGATATTGCAGCCAGCGGAGCTTGCGATCGTGGTGACCTCCGCGACCACGCCCTTTCGATCGGACATGGGAATGCGAACCTCGAGGAGCTTGTCGGTCGAGGGAACCCAAGCGGCAGGCAGCGCGCGGCGGGCCTGCGCCGCCTCCTCGAGAAGGCGAGTCGTCGCCTCGCGGTCGTGCGCGTCGATAGCGTCAGCGAAATCGCCGATGATGCCCTGCATCTCGCGCAATCCGCTCGTAAGCGCGCAGGCGTTGTCGAACGCGATGCCGCACCACAGCTTCGACGAACCTGCCGCAATGCGCGTGGAATCCTTGAAGCCACCTGCCGCAAGGCGCATGAGTGACTGCTGATCGTCGGCATGTCGGCTTGCCAACTGCATAAGCGAGGCGGCGACGACGTGGGGAACATGGCTTACGACGGCAATGGAATCATCATGCTCATCAGGTGCTATGGCAACCACACGCGCGCTCAAGCTCGTGACGAGCTCATGCAGGCGCTGGAAATGCTCAGGCGGCGTGTCCGCGTCGGGGCACAAAATCCAGTTAGCGCCCTCGAAAAGATCGGGGCGGGCCCCGTCGATGCCGTTTTTCTCCGAACCCGCCATAGGATGGCCCGGCACGTAATTGCGACGATGCGGCAGAATCTCTTTCGTCGCCGCGAGGATGTGAGCCTTCGTGGAAAGCGTGTCGGTGACGACACCGCGATAATCCCAATCTCGGAGAAGGCGCAGGTAATCGTCGACCGCAGCAACCGGCGTCGCCAAGACGACGAGATCGGCGCGGTCCTTCACGAAATCGGAGAACGCCTCGCTTTCGGGGGCGCTAGCGTTCGCCACCCACCCACGCGAGATTGCCTCGCCGCAAGTCCGCGAATCGACGTCGACCCCGAAGACCTCGATATCGGGGTCGGATTTTGAAATGGCGGCCGCAAGCGACGCGCCAATGAGCCCCAGCCCAACCACGGCGATGTGATCGAACCCGTGCGGGACCTTATTTACAGCATTTTCAGACATGCACTAACCTTTTCCTCGCGCCCAAGTCCTCGTCGCCCAGGCAGCAGTCGTTTAGTTTAGCAGTTACGAGCAGATCGCGGCCTTCAGTTCGCCGACTTCCACATCCGTGAGCTCGCGCCATGAGCCGCGGGGCAAATCCCCCAGCTCGAGCGGGCCA
Source organism: uncultured Coriobacteriaceae bacterium (assembly GCA_900554945.1). Taxonomy (GTDB): domain Bacteria; phylum Actinomycetota; class Coriobacteriia; order Coriobacteriales; family Eggerthellaceae; genus Ellagibacter. The sequence goes on from USJN01000117.1 coordinate 3,402, forward strand.
AAGGAAGAGCGATGCAGTGCGATGACCGGATAACCCACCGCCTCGAGCATGCGGCGAACCTCGCGCTTGCGTCCCTCGCGCAAGCCGACGAGCACATAGCTCCCCGTCTTCTCGCGAACCGCCCGGCTGCGCTTGCCGGTGTGCGAGGCGTTGATGCCGCCCGCACCCTTGCCCGTCCCAATCGCGCGCGCGGCCTTTTGCGCATCGCTGCCCCGCAAAAGCTCGGCACGAGCGGGAAGCGTCATGCCGTCAGAGAGGGCAACACCACGGCGCAACCGCTCAAGCGCCTTGGCATCGGGCGTCCCTTCGACCAGGGCAATGTAGCGTTTCTCCACATGGCGGCGCGGGTGCAGAAGCGCGTTTCCCAGCTCGCCGTCGGTCGTGAAGAGAAGAAGGCCCGTCGTGTCGCGGTCGAGGCGCCCCACGGGGAACAGCCCCAGGAACCGATCGACGGGGACGAGGTCGGCAACCGTGGCACGGCCCTGAGGGTCGTCCATTGTGGTGACGTAGCCTGCGGGCTTATGAAGCATGATCGTGACGTCGCCCTCAGCAAGGCGCACCGGCGCTCCGCCGTCGACACGAATCTCGTCGCTGCCAGGATCGACCGAGCACCCCAGCTCAGCAGGCTGCCCGTTGACCGTGACGCGACCGGCGACGATGATTTCTTCGGCATGGCGGCGCGACGCGACGCCCGCACGCGCAAGAAACTTCTGCAGGCGCATCATAGCTACTCGTCTTCCGTTTCGAACGTGAGCTCATTGAAGTCGATCTTGTCAACCACACCGAAGCCCTGGGCCATGGCCTGGCGAAGCATCTCCTGCGCCGAACCGTCGTCCATACCGGAAAAGCCCTCTTCCTCGCCGTCTTCCCCTGCCTCGTCGCGCGACGCAGCCGCGCGGCAACCCGCATCCTGTGAGAACAGCGACTCGGGCACCGTATGCCCCACGAGCGCCTCGCCCGCGACAGCCCCGCTCATGTCGCCTTCCTCGTCGTCGTAGACGATACGGTCGAGCACATCGCCCTCATCGCGTTCGAGAGCGGTGCCGCTTGCCTCGTGAGCTGCGGAAAGGCGCTCTCGGATGAGCGTGCGCGTGGAATCGTCGGGGGCGAACTCGGAAAGGTCGGGCAGGTCGGCGGTGGAGCGCAGGCCGAACTTCTCCAAAAACGCGCGCGTTGTGGCGTAAAGCGTAGGGTTGCCCGGCGTGTCCGCAGTCCCCGCCTCGCGCACGAGGCCCTTTTCCACCAGGGAGTTAATGGAGCTGTCGGAGTTCACGCCGCGCACGCTCGCCACCTGGGCGCGCGTTGTGGGCTGGGTATACGCCACGATCGCGAGCGTTTCCATGGCGGCTTGGGAGAGCTTGCGGGTGTCCCAGGAAAGGACGTACTTCTCGATGAGCTCGTGGTAGGCGGGGTGCGTGTACAGCCGCCAGCCGCCCGCAACCTCGCGCAGCTGGATTCCGCGGTTCTCGGCCTCAAGCTTGTCGCGAAGCTCCACAAGGGCACTCTCGACGTCGGCAGGGTCGACCTCGAGCATGTCGGCGAGAGCGATGGTGCCGACCGGCTCGTCGGTAACGAACAGCATTGCCTCGATTGCGCCTGCGAGCTGGTCTTTCTGCAAACCTTCGAACATGGTTACTCCTCCTCGCCCACCGACGTGAGCGCATCTTCGCCCGTCAGGTCAAGCTCGCCCGACCCTTCGATGTAGTCGATCGAGATATCGCCGAACAGCTCGTCTTGGTTGATCTTCACCATGGAGCGCTTGTAGAGCTCGAGCACCGCGAGGAACGTCACGACGACGACCGGCGTCGGCGTGCGCTCGTCGACCAAGTCGGAAAACCGCAGGTGCCCGCGGTTGACGATGCGCTGGTGGATAGCCCGCACATGCGTCTCGACGGGAATGGGCTTTGCGGCGATATGCTCGCTTTCCAGAAGGAACACATCGCGTCGGGCCAGCGCACGGGCGCACGTGAGCGCGAGGCCGTCGAGCGTGACGTCTTTCAAGTAGTCGGGCATGAGGTTCAAAAAACACGCATCGGGACCGAACGGACGCGTGTGCATGCGGCCTTCCGACACGAAGCGCGTGTGAAGGGCGGCGCTCGCGTTCTTGTACTGCTTGTAGGCAAGCAGCCGCTCGACCAGGATATCGCGCGCCTCGCTCGGGGTGAGCTCCGCGATATCGTCATCGATTTCGGGTGTATCCTGCGGGATGAGGCTTT
>USJN01000118.1 GCA_900554945.1 uncultured Coriobacteriaceae bacterium
CAACCGTCACATCCTGAACTCGTTCAACTTCTCCGACCCAACCATCGTCCAGCAGTACTTCGACTCGGTACTCAGCCCCGACTCGCTCGTCGAGAACGCGCGCGAGGGCACGACCCTCACTTCAAGCGATAAAATCGTGCAGCTGAGCACCTGCACCGGCGATTCCAACCACATCGTGAGAAGATACCTCGTGACGGGAGTTCTCGTCAGCGACCAACCGACCTACTAGCGCGAAAGACGAAGCACTTTGGAAGTGAGCGAAACGAAAGACAACGCCCTGGATGAGGCGGGAAGCGGCACCGCCCCGACGCCCGAGGCACCCGCGACCCCCGAGGCTCCCGAAGCCACCAAGGCTTCCGAGGGGACCCCGACGCCCCCGGCCCCCGAGGCGCCCCAGACGATGGAGGAAGAGGTCCTCATCAGGAAGAAGAAGCGCCACCATTCGCGTCGCAAGAAGATCTTGAAGCGCGTCGCTATCATCGTGGGGATTCTCGTGGCAATCGCGGTCGTCATCGCTGTCGCCGCCTTCGCCTTCATGAAGTCGGGCGAAAGCGCCGTGAAGCAGGCCAACACTGCCGATGACATTCAGGCGGACGATGGCGCCGTAACCTACGACGAGGGCCGCACCGTCGAGTACAACGGGAAGACGTACGCGCTGAACGAGAACATGGTTTCCGTCGCCGTCATAGGCTACGACCGCCAGACCGAAAAGGTCGTGCCGGGCAAGAGCGTCGGACAGGCGGACGCCGTCATGGTGCTCGCCGTGAACCTCGACACCGGCGAGACAACGGGAATCGGCATCCCACGCGACTCGATGGTCGAGGTGGGCGAGTTCATGGGAGACACATTCACCGGCATGTCGACCATGCAGCTGTGCCTGGCCTACGCGTATGGCGACGGCGGCGAGCTGAGCAGCCAATACACCGCCTCCGCGGTTTCGCGCGTGCTGTACAACATGCCCGTGAACTACTACTTCGCGCTCGATATGGATGGCGTCGGCGCGCTCGCGGATGCCATCGGGGGCGTGTCGCTGACCCCGACGCAGTCGGTTCCCAACACCAACATCGTCGAGGGCGAACCAACCGTTTTGTTCGGGAGCAACGCGCTCAAGTACGTGCAGTGGCGCGACACGTCAGTGCTAACGTCGTCGCTTGACCGCCAAGCGCGCCAGTCACAGTTCGTCGAGACGTTTTGCAAGCAGGCGCTCTCGAGCGCCCAGGGCAACGTCGGGACGCTGGTCAACCTGTACACGACGGCTTCGAACTATGCCGTGACGAACCTGGGGCTCAACGAGTTCAGCTACCTGGCAAGCTCCGTCCTGGCAACGGGGATCACGTCGGTCGACATGACCACCCTTCAGGGCACCATGCAGCAGGGAGACAAGTTCGCGGAGTTCTACCTGGACAAGACAAACGTGTACGAAACGGTTCTCAACGTGTACTACCACGAGGTGGGAAGCGAGGAATAGGGCCGCCGTGTTCGATATCCATTGCCATATCCTAAACGGGGTCGACGACGGGTCGCGCACGCCGGCGGAGTCCCACCAGATGCTGCTTGCCGCGCAGAACGCCGGCATCGACCACATCGTATGCACCCCGCATTGCAAGCACTCCGACTTCGATGCGGAGCTTATCGCAAAGCGCTATCAGGCCTTCAAAATGCATGCGGAGAAGAACGGCGTGCGTCTGAGCTTGGGATATGAGGTGCACTGGAAGAAGCTCGCCGACATGGGGCTCGACGCGGCGCCGAGCCTCTGCATCGAGGACACCAACCTGCTTTTGCTCGAGTTCTCAAGCAGCCATCTGCCGGCGAACTGGCAGCGCGCGATCTACACCATCCAGGGCAAGGGCGTCGACATCGTGATTGCCCACCCCGAACGCTACAAGCCCGTGCAGGAGGATCTCGACGTCGCGCGCGAGATGAGGGAAATGGGCTGCCGGCTTCAGCTTTCCGCGAACTTCGTGGAGGGGAGCATCTTCAACCCGCGCCGGCGCACTGCAACGGCCCTGCTCAAGAACGGGCTGGTCGACTACCTCGCAAGCGACGCCCACCGGGTAGAGCACTACGCCACCTACATGAGAGCGCTCAAGGAAGCCCAGAAATACTAGGGGTTATCTTCTGCCTAATCTTGATTGTCCCGGCAGGCACAGGCGGGTCGGCGCTTGCCATTGGTTAGAACGGGTTAGTTTTGGCCTTTCTCTTCCCCACCTTGCTCCCACCTGGCCTTTCGCGGTTACCGCCATAATCGCTTTTGTCGTCAGAATATCGAGAATCGTTGAATCGTCTATCGGCCTGCCCGCGAAAAGATAGAGCCCCAAAGGCCGACACAGCACACACGTCGTTGCGGCGATGACGAACATTCAAAAAGGCCAGACTCGAATCAGCTTTCACTCCAACAGCTAACGCTTTCCCAACAGCCACCGTTAGCGCAAAGGTCTGCAGCGACTTTCATGCCTGACGGACGGGAACGACCGTTGCGCCGCGAACGTTCCTGATTGTCAAACGCTCCATGACCGAATCGCATCGCACCATGCGTTCACATTGAGCGAAAATGCAACAGGTGACATGATCACTAAATGAAAAGTTGAGGGGAGGCAGACATGGAAGTGCGCAGAGATAGATACCTAAACAACCTGATAGACAGAATGCACAACGGGATGATCAAGGTAATCACGGGTGTCAGACGGTGCGGCAAAACGTATCTGCTGTTCGAGCTCTTCGGCAACTACCTCAGAGACGAGCTAGGGGTCGGCGACGATTATATCGTAGAAGTTGCATTGGATGAGGAGGCGAACAGGGGCCTGCGCGACCCGGATGCGCTTGACAGCTACTTAAAATCCAGGATAGTGAATAAGACGTCGCGATACTATGTCATGCTCAACGAGGTGCAATACGCGATCTCCGACGAGGAGCTGCGCGGGCACGAACCTCCTCGCCTCTATGGTGTGCTCAACGGCCTGCTGCGCATGCGAAATGTCGACGTCTATGTGACAGGCAGCAACTCCAAACTGCTGTCCTCTGACGTCATGACGCAGTTTCGCGGACGAGGAGACGAGGTCCGAGTGCGACCATTGTCCTTCTCCGAATTCATGCAAGGCTTTGAGGGAGACAAATACCAGGGTTGGGCCGAGTATGTCGTCTTCGGAGGCATGCCCCTGCTTCTTGGCATGCGCACGGACGAGCAAAAGTCCCGCTACCTAGAGCGCCTGTTCTCCAAGACATACTTGAAGGATGTGGTGGCCAGGAACAAGGTGGCAAAGACCCAAGAGCTCGAAGACCTCGTGGACGTGCTGGCATCCTCCATCGGCTCGCTCACCAACCCCCCCCCAAAATCGAGGCGACCTTCAAAAGCGTTCTGAACTCGAGGATCACCTCGAACACCATTTCCACTTACATCAGCTACCTTGAGGAGTCCTTCCTCATTGAAGAGGCCCGCCGGTACGACGTCAAGGGACGCAAGTACATCGGGAGCCCCAAGAAATACTACTTCGAGGACATCGGCCTGCGCAACGCGAGACTAGGCTTCAAGCAGGTCGAGGAGACCCATATCATGGAGAACATCGTGTACAACGAGCTGCGCGCGAGGGGCTTTTCCGTCGACGTCGGCTCCGTCGCGAAGGCTAGGCGCGTCGACGGCAAGGTAGTGCGCAAGCAACTCGAGGTGGATTTCGTCGCGAATCTAGGTTCCCGGCGCTATTACATACAGTCGGCGCTTCACTTGCCGGATGAGGAGAAGACACGCCAGGAAAAGGCCCCACTTCGCGAAGTACCCGACAGTTTCAGCAAGATCGTGCTCGTGCGCGATGTGGTGAAGCCGACTTACGACAACGAGGGGATTCTGACTATGTCCGTGTTCGATTTTCTGCTCGATGAGGAAAGCCTGCCAAAATAGCTTCTTGGACGCACTTTGAACGCTCTCCAAGAGTCCGGGAACGGCGTTGGGAATGCAAGCCTCCAACAATCGGACGAACCCCCGATATAGCGGGGACAGCATTCAACGCTCTTGGACAACCTGCCCTCATCGCGCATGAGCCCTGTACGAAGGAAGGGACAACCGCTTCCTAAGGAAGGGCCTATGCTGCATCACGCCAGACTTTTAGGAGCCGCCAAGGAGCAGGAAGGATTGCCATGTTCACGATTGAGGGAACGCACGGCACGGCAGCGTGCTATGCCACGAACATAGAGGAAGAATGCGTCGAGCAGATCCGCACCATGCTCGGCATGCCGTTTGCGGAGGGCGCAAACACCGCCATCATGCCCGACGCGCATTTCGGGATAGGCTGCACCATCGGGACCACGATGAGGGTCGCGGACGCGGTGGTGCCCAACCTCGTGGGTGTGGACATCGGCTGCGGCATGCTCACGGCTGACCTGGGTTACAGGCCCATTGACCTGCCCGCCTTCGACGAGGCGTGCCACGAGATCCCCTCGGGCGCCCGCGTCTGGGACGGCCGCAAGGAGCAATTCGACTTCGAGGAGCTGCGCTGCTACCGCGAGCTCAGGGACGTCAAGCGCCTCAAGCGCTCGCTGGGCACCCTCGGCGGCGGCAATCACTTCATCGAGATCGACATCGCCTCCGACGGCATGCAGCGCCTGGTCATCCACTCAGGCTCGCGCAACCTGGGGCTGCAGGTAGCGAACTACTACCAAGGCCTCGCCGTCGATTTGCACAGCGGCAAGGAGGGCTTCTTCGAGCGCAAGCGAGAGCTCATCGACGCGTACAAGGCGGCCGGGCGCCGCGACGAGATCCAGGCGGCGCTCAAGGAGCTCGCGGCGCAGTGCAAGGGCGCCGAACCCGACGTGCCCGCCGACCTGTGCTGGCTCTACGGCAGCTACATGGACGACTACCTGCACGACGTGGACGTCTGCCAGCGCTTCGCCGCCCGCAACCGCGTGCGCATGCTGGTGGAGATTCTGGCGAGAACGGGGCTTGACGCCTCGTCGGAATTCCATACCGTCCACAACTACATCGACGTGGATGAGATGATTCTTCGCAAGGGGGCCATCGCCGCGCACGCGGGAGAGACCGTGCTCATTCCGCTGAACATGCGCGACGGCTCCATCATCGCGAAGGGGCGCGGCAACGAGGCGTGGAACAACTCGGCGCCCCACGGCGCGGGCCGCGTCATGTCGCGCCGCGAGGCGAGAGAAACGCTCAACCTGCGCGAGTACCGGGCCGCCATGGAAGGCATCTACTCGACATCGGTGAACGAGCGCACCATCGACGAGGCCCCGGGCGCCTACAAGCCCATCGAGGACATCATCGGCCCCATCGCCGACGCGGTCGACATCATCACGCCGACGGGCGCCTACGCTGCTTCCCACGAGCGCGGCGGCATCTGGGTCGCGGCCCTGCCCGACAAGGAGATTCCCGCCTACCGCATGTCCGTCACCTACGGCGATGAGACCATCGTGCGCGACGACCCCTACCGTTACCTGCCGACCCTGGGCGAGATGGACACCTACCTGATTTCTGAGGGTCGCCACGAGAACCTCTGGAACGTCCTGGGCGCGCACGTGAAGACCTACACCGACGAGCTCGGCGAGACCACCGGTACCGCCTTTGCCGTGT
>USJN01000119.1 GCA_900554945.1 uncultured Coriobacteriaceae bacterium
GGTGCTCGCGAGGCTCTTCGGCGAGCTCGTGGACGTCGCCAGGGTAGATCGCGCTTGCGCCCTCTTCGTCGGGCCCGGAGGGTCGCTCGCCAGCCGCATCGTGAGGCTGAGCGGCTACCTGGCGAACGACGACGAGAGGCTGGCGGCAAGCCAGGCGCTCATGGCGGAGGCGGTCGGCGTCACTCCGCTTACACTCGAAAGGGCGGTCGAGGCCGAAGCGGCACAGGAGGTGCCAGCAGACGACATGGAAGACGATTGGATGGAAGGATTCGGAAATGATTAAAGCGGTGTTCAGGGGAATCGGGGCGTTCGTCCGCTGGATGTTCAAGGCGGTGTTCCGGTTCATGTAGGCAAGGCGCACCTTCCAATCGCCGTTTCACGCGCAATTGCATGCGAAAAGAAGGATAATTGAGAAACGGCGCGCATTCCGTCCCTCGAGACCGATCCCTATCCAAGCACGAAAGATCGAAGCTATGAACGAAATCGCAGAAGATAATAAAAGAAAGCCCAAGCTCACCGTCGAGGAGCAGATAGAGCACCTGAAGTCGAAGGGCGTGACCTTCGATCTGTGCGACGAAGACGAGGCGATGCGCATTCTCTCCGAGCAGGATCATTATTTCAGGCTCGCGGCGTACCGCGTGCTCTTCCCCAAGCGCGTCGGAGGTGCCCACGACGGCGAGTACGCCGGGCTTGACTTCGGGCACCTGGTGGACCTCGCCGGGATAGACCAGGAGCTGCGCGGGTTCCTTCTGCCCCTCACGCTCGACGTGGAGAGCGCCGCCAAGACCAAGCTCGTCGGGAAGATAACCGAGGATCGAGGCGAAGACGGCTACTCCATCTTCGCCGAATACCTCGCGCACCTCAACCACGCGGACCGCAACAGGCGCAAGGGCGAAATCTCCCGACTCGAGAACGACGCCTACCTCGGACCCCTCGTCGCGCGCTACCCGATAGACGAGATGCCCGCATGGGTGTTCCTGGAGCTGTCGTCGTTCGGGGCGTTCACCAACTTCTACCTCTTCTGCGCCGAGCGATGGGACAATGCGGAGATGAAAGACGATCATTATCTCCTCAGACGTGCCAATTCACTTAGAAACGCTGCTGCACACTCGAGTGCAATCATCAACGGGCTGGGCATCTCCTCGAATGCACCAACAAGGTACCCAGCGTCTGTCGCGCGAGCTCTTGGCAACGCGGGCGTATCGAAACGCCTGAGACGATCGAAAATGCGCAACCCCCGTGTGCTCCAGATGACCGTGTTCGCCTACACCTATGCACGCTTCGTCCCTCAAGAAAAGCAAAGGCATGTGCACGAAAGGCTCTGCTCTCTCGAAACACGGGCAAACGAGCACTCAGACTGGTACAGTAAGAACACGACTATCATCTCCGCCTACGACTTCCTCTCAAAAGTTTTTGAGACATGGCTGAAACGATGAGCAAAATGAGATGAGAGGAATCTTTAGAGCTTGCCTGTATCATTTGACAAACGGACAATAATTACGATAATAGAGACAGACAGAAACCTTCGGGTTTGCGGGGCGGGATCGTGAAAGCGATTCTGCCCTATTTTTTTGCTAAATCGATGCGGGTCTTGCCCGATGCCGCTTGACTGAATGCAGGCATGTCCTGCGGTCGCGATCGCCTTCATCGGCATGCCGATGAAGAAGCGTATGACCAGATTCACTATTCTACCTTCTCGCACGCATACACTATCGTCCTTTCGTGCCCGTTCCACCTGCCGTAGCTGCAGGTGCAGAACGCCTTGACGCTTTCTGCACGAGCGTCTCCATCGAGCACGACGTCAGCTTCCGCCAAAAGCCTCCCGAGCCAGGAGTCGAAATCCCCGGTGCCGGCGAAGTCCAAACGCTTGTATTCGGTGTTGGAATCCACGATATCCGCCGCGATGACGCTCAGGCGCATCTTGCCCTCGGGCGTCTGAAGGAGAATCTCGCTGTGTGCCTCGGCGAAGCCTATGTCGGAATAACTGGCGAACGCCGAGAACATGCTGCCGTCGTTCATGTGATGTGCGAGCATGAGCGCGAGCGGGCTGTCGATCCCCCGCTCGGCGCAGCCGGCATCGAGATAGGGGCATCCGTAGGGGTTCCATCCCCGATAGACGTCATGGTCGAGATAAAAGGTCGGATCAGCGGCGCTCGCCTGGACCACCGGGTAGTCGATATCCGTGCCGGGCACACTCACCCAGGCCGCGATATCGGGGTTCACGGACAGCCAGTACTCCCAGTCGACAACGGGAAACCCATCGTCTGCCTCACATTCCAAGGGGGTGTTCGAAACGGGAGACGGGTCCATGTCCACGGCCCTGCTGTGGACGCCGAAGAGCCAAATTCCCAGCACCGCAGCGCCGATCAATGCCGTTATCGATGCCAGAAGGGCAAGCCTCTGCTTGATGTTCGTCTTCATAGGAGCCTCCAAAATGACAGGCGGGGAGGCTCTAGCGCCGCCCCGCCCTTCTCTGTAGGCCGAGAAAGCCTAGTTACTCGTCGGAAGCCTCCTTGGCGCCTGCCGCGTCGTTACGGGCGCGGCTGCGAAGCACATATGCGCCCGCTGCCGCCCCGCAGACGACCAGGGCGCTGATCAGAACCCATACAGGGAGCAAATCGTTGCCCGTTTTGTCGTAGGGGGTGCCAGGAGTCTCTGGGTTGTCGACGAGCACGGTCTGCCCCTCGTCGTCGATGTCCTGGTGCACGGCGACGACGTTTCCGTTCACGTCGAGCACTTCTTCGAAGGCCACGAGCGCAGCCCCCTCCTCGATCTTCGACGCATCGAACTCGAAGGTCACCTCTACGGCTCCTTCCGAGCTTTCAGCCACGAACTCCGCGGTGGAAGTCACCGGGTTGCCGTCCGAATCCTCGAGAGGCATGCCGGTGGCCTTGTCCATGATGGTGCCGTGGGCGGTGTAGGTCTCGCCAGCGACGAGCCCCTTGTACTCGACGGTATCCACGACGCTCACCGTCCCGTTCTCGACCATGTGGTCGCCGTCGGAGGCGTCGACGAGCACGGTCCCGATCTCGACGGCCATTACGGACTGGCCCTCGTCGTCGATGTCCTCGTGCACGGCAAGGGTCGATCCTTGCGAATCGAGCAGCTTCTCGAACACGACCAGGCGATGACCGCCCAGGCCGGCAGAATCGAAGGAGAGCTCTACGACCTGAACGCCGTCGGCTGCCTCGGCGACGAACTCGACGGATGAGGTCACGTCAGATGCGAGGGGACCCTCGCCGGTTTTCAGGGGCTCTCCCGTCTCCGAGTCCATGAGAGTCGCCTCGAGCGTGTAGCTCTCGCCGGGGGTCAGCCCCTCGTAGGAGACCTCATCGGCGATGAGCACCTCGGAGCCCGTCACGAGCTTGTCGCCGTCGGAGGCGTCGGTTGCGGTCGTCCCGATGTCGACGAAGTGCACCGTCTGGCCAGAGTCTTCTATGTCCGCATGGGTCGCGACCTCGACGCCGTCTTTGGCCATGCTCTCGAATGCCACGACGTCTTCGCCCGCGAGCAGGCTCGCATCGAAGGTGAACTCGATGTCGACCGAGCCGTTCGTGTTGTTGGCCGTGAACTCCTTGGTGGCGGTCACGGGGTTGCCATCCGCGTCGAGCAGGGGCTCGCCGGTGGATTTCACCATGAGGGTACCGGTAAGGGTGTAGGTTCCGCCGAACTCGAGATTCTCGTAGTAGACGGTGTCGACGATCGTCGCCTGCTCATCCGCCTGGGCGATCTGGTCGCCGTCGGCCGCATCGGCCGCTTGCGTTCCGATCTTCGGCCCCTCCTGGTCGTCGAGCGTCATCCAGACCGCCTCGGCAACACCGGAATCGCGGTCGATCCAGAAGGTCTTCGTTATGAGGTTGTAGCCCTCGTTCGCCTCGCAGGGAAGCTCCTCGAGCGTGTACTGGCCGTACGGCAGCGCGCCGAGCGCGTCGTTGGCGGGAGCCGACGAGCCGTCCTCGCCCAGCCCGAACCAGATGCCCGCCGACGGGTCCATCATACCGGCCGTGATGCGGTCGGCTTCGAGCAGGACGTCGTTTCCGTTGGTGTTGGCGGTGTGCCTGTTCCAGCTCGCCTCGGTCGAAGCCTGGCCGTTGCGGTCGGTGACCAGCACGTGCGTCTCGCCGGTCGCCACGTTGGAGATGGCGAAGGGAACCTGCAGGCTCGCGTTGGTGTCCTCGGCCTTCTTGGAGAGCTTGAGGTCGTTGCGGACGACCTGGTCGTGGAAGACAAGCTCGCCACCTTCCGCGTCGGCGGTCACGGTAAGGCCGTCGGTTCGGATCTTGAAGGTCCTGGGCTCGCCGTCGGTGAGCAGGTAGGAGTCGTTGGTCGCGGTCTCCTGGATGGTGTAGGTGCCGTAGGGCAGCGCGTCGGGCGCGGTCTTCGCGATGTAGGAGCCGATTTCCTCGTCCCACTCGGTCTCGATGGCGGCGACGACCTCGCCCGGCTCGTACCAGGCATCGCCTACGAGGACCTTGTTCTCGGAGGCGTTCGTTATGGCGAACTCGATGCCGGAGAGCGTCGTGCCGACGCCTTCTGCTGCATGCCCGTTCCCGCCGACCGCCTCGGACTCGCCGAGCTCCGCGTCGGCCTTGGTCACCTGCACGCCGCCGCGTATCGCGTCGTCATGCACGGGGTCGCCGGAAAGGTCGACGACCTGGCCGTCGCCCTCGATGGCGAACCCGAGCTCGCCTTCCCAGGGAAGGTAGCCTTCCGGAGCGTTCGCCTCAACGATGCGGTAGGTGCCGCACGGCAGCGCGTCGCTCGCGGTCTGCGCGGTGTAGGCCGAGCCGTCCCAGGAGGTGGAGATGGTCATGACCGTCTCGCCGTCTGCGTAGCTGTGGCCGTTCACGTAGGAGTTCATCCCCGATGCGTTGACGATGGCGAACTCGGCGCCCTCGAGCGAGGCGTCGCCCTGCTCGCCTGCGCCGGCTTGCGCGTCGACCTTGGCGATCTTCACGCCGCCGCGCTCCCACGTGAAGCTGGCGAGCGTCTGGGCGTCTGATCCCGCATGGATCCTGATGGCCGAGAATCCCGTGGAGACCTCGTTCGCACGTGCGTTGACCTGGCTCCACACGTCGCCCGCGATCTCGCGCTCCGCCCAGGAGGCGAACTCGGCGCTCGTGCCGTAGGTCGCCTCGGCGGCAGATCCCAGGTTGGCGTACGAGAGCAGGATGTGGCTCGCCACGCGGTACTTGTCCTCGTCCATGCCGCTTCCGTCGTACCAGGAGCTGGGCCACATGGACGCGTCGAAGCCGGGTGCCCCATAGGAGAACCACATGGCCGCCGCCAGATCTCCCGCCTCACTCGTCGGATAGGTTCCCGCATCGGGCGTGGAGCGCGACGGCTCGATGCAGTAGGCGTCGTTGCCGTTGGCGCTCATCTGGGTCGTCTCGTATCCGGCATAGGGGATGCTCTTGCCGATCGAGACGTTCACGTTCCCGGAGGCATATGCCTTGGTCGGGACGATGGCGACGGACAGCACGAGCGCCATCGCCATGGCGACCCGCACGATTTTCGAGGAGGTTATCCTCTCCATCGTCTTCTCTTTCATTTCTCG
>USJN01000120.1 GCA_900554945.1 uncultured Coriobacteriaceae bacterium
CGCTTGCAAGCTTCAGGCGCTGAGCCTCCCCGCCGGAAAGCGCGGGCGTCGCCTCGCCGAGCGTGAGGTATCCTAGCCCCAGGTCATGCAGGGTTTGCAGCTTCTCGTGCGCCTTTTTGATGTCGGCAACATGTGGCAGCGCCTCATCGACCGAGAGCGCGAGCAGCTCAGGCAGGCTGAGCGCCTGGCCACAGGGCGCGCCCTTCTCGGGGCGGCAAATACCCTCGGCCGCGGCGCTATAGCGAGAACCGCGGCAATCGGGACAGGCGATGTCGACGTCGGGCAAGAACTGCACGTCGAGCGAGATCCGCCCCGTGCCGTCGCACGTGGGGCAGCGCAGGCTTCCCGTGTTGTACGAGAAATCGCCCGCCTTAAGACCCGCCGCCTTCGCGCTCTCGGTGCGCGCATAGGCGCGGCGCAAGTCGTCGAGCACGCCGCAGTACGTCGCCACGGTCGAGCGAACGTTTACCCCGATGGGGGTCGCGTCGATCAGGTTCGCGCGCTTGATGCCGTCTGCGGCAAGCGCCGTCACGTGCTCGGGGCGCGCCTCGCCCGCCGCCGCATGGGAAAGCGCGGGGATGAGCGTCTCTAGCACGAGCGTCGTCTTGCCCGAACCCGACACGCCCGTCACAGCGATAAGCCGGCCACGCGGGATGTCGATGGCGAACGGCTTCACCGTATGCAGGCCGCTCGATTCGAGGTGGATCCGCCCCAGATCGAACATTTCCCCAGCTTGCGCCTGCGGGCGCGCCGCTACGCGCACCGCCCCTGAAAGAAAGGGTCCTATGATCGAAGCCTTATCGCGTGCGACCTCGTCAACCGAGCCTTGGGAAACCACCGCGCCGCCGTCCGCACCCGCGACGGGCCCCATTTCCACCAGATAGTCGGCGGCGCGCAGGATGCGCGTGTCATGGTCGACCATCACCACGGAATTCCCGTCGGCAATCAAATCGCGCATCACGCCCAAAAGGCCGTCGATGTTGGCGGGATGCAAGCCGATAGAGGGCTCGTCCATCACGTAGAGCACGCCGGTGGTCCGGTTCCTCACCGAACGCGCGAGCTGCACGCGCTGGCGCTCCCCCGTGGAAAGCGTTGCGCCCGCGCGGTCGAGCGAGAGATACCCCAACCCCAGCTCCAGCAGGCGCCGAGCGGTGCTCGCAAACGACTCGCAGATGGATTTCGCCATGGGACGCATCTTATCGGGAAGACTCCCCGGCACGCCTTCCACCCACGAAACCGCCTCGTCAAGCGTCATTTCCGTCGCCTGCGCCAGGTTGATGCCGCGCACAAGCGGCCCGCGCGCAGCCACCGAGAGGCGCGTGCCACCGCAATCGGGACAAGGCCCCTCGGTCAGGAACTTCGCGACGCGGCGCAACCCCTTCTCGTCCTTCGCCTTCGCGAGCGAGTTCTCCACGGTGCGCACGGCGTTGTAGTAGGTGAAATCGAGCTCGGCGAAATTCTCGCCCTTCTTCGCCTTGTACAGGATGTGCCGCTTCTCAGCCGGGCCGCTGAACACGATGTCGCGCTCAGCGGGCGAAAGCTCGCGAAACGGCACGTCCGTGCGCACGCCCATGGCGCCGCACACCTGCTTCATGAGGTCCCACATAAGCGAGCCCCACACCACCACAGCGCCCTCGTCGATGGTCTTGCTCTCGTCGGGCACGAGTGCAGCGCGGTTCACGGTGCGCGCGATACCGGTGCCGCCACAGGTGGGACAAGCGCCCTCGCTGTTGAAGGCGAGCTGCTCGGCGCCGGGGCCGAAGAACTCACCACCGCAGTGAGGGCACGAAATCGCCAGTTCAGCAGCTACGTTCAAGCTTGGCGGCACATGCTTTCCGCAATGCGGGCACACATGGCTGCCGACGCGCGAGAAGAGGAGTCGCAGGCTGTTCAAAAGCTCGCTCGAGGTACCGAACGTCGATCGCACGCCGGGCACCGCCGGGCGCTGGTGCAGCGCGAGGGCGGCGGGAACGTAGCGCACGTCGTCGACCGAGGCCTTGCCCGCCTGAGCGATGCGCCGACGCGTGTAAGTGGAAAGCGCCTCCAGATAACGGCGCGACCCTTCGGCGTAGAGCACGCCGAGCGCGAGCGAGCTTTTACCCGAACCCGACACGCCCGCGATGCCCACAAGCTGGCCAAGCGGGATGTCCACGTTCACATTCTTCAGATTGTGCACGCGCGCGCCGCGCACCTCGATATGGTCGATATTCTGCATGGTTTCCTTCACTTAACGATGCGCCCAATCGTATAGTTCCCTAATTTCTTTCGGCAAACCGTCGGGAATCATCTCCCGAAGACGCTCTTCCCCGCCGTCTTTTTGGGCCGTCTCGTAGTACCAGCACTTGAACTTCACCATGGCAAGCGCCTTCTGCATACGCTCGATCTCCTCCTCGGCCTGGGCCCTGCGCGCCTCGAAGAGCTCCTTTCGCGCGGCGTACGTCGACGGCCCCTCCTGGACCATCTCGACGAAACGCTTGATGTCCTTAATCTCAAGCCCCGTCTTCTTCAGGCAATCGATGACGCGAAGCAGCTCAAGCTCGCCTTCGCCGAAGCGGCGCGTGCTGCCCGAGCGCTCCAAGTTGGGGAACAGCCCCTCTTTGTCGTAGTAGCGCAGCGTCGACACAGGGATGCCGAACATCTCCGAAACCTGTCCGATTGAATACATAGTAAAATCCTTCCAAAGTATCTTGACCTGAAGTTAGGTTTAGGTATTAAGGTGCCCCCATCATACCAAAAGCAGGCCCACAAGCGGAAGGAAATGCATGCTCGGCAACTTCACCTACCACAATCCCACCAAACTCATCTTCGGCAAAAACGCCCTCGCCTCGCTGGCAGCGGAGCTCGCCCCCTACGGCGACACTGTCCAACTCGTCTACGGTGGGGGATCTATCAGGCGATTCGGCATTTACGGCCAGGTTATCGATGTGCTCCGCGCCGCTGGGAAGCACATCGTCGAAGACAGCGGCGTCATGCCGAACCCCACCATCGAGAAGCTTCGCGAGGGAACGCGAATCGCTCGCGAGAACGATGTCGATTTCATCCTCGCCGTAGGCGGCGGCTCGTGCGTCGACTACGCGAAGGCGGTCGCCGTCTCTAAGAACCTTCCCGCAGGCGAAGACCCCTGGGACGTATACTTCGACCGATTCGAGGAACCCTCGGCAGATAGGGAGATCGTGCCCGTGGGGTCCGTCCTCACCATGGTGGGCACTGGCTCCGAGATGAACCGCGGCTCGGTCATCACCAACCGAGAGCTTGGCCTTAAAGTCGGCCACGTCTTCGCCGAAGCGCTCATGCGCAGCCTTGTCACCGCGAGCCGCGTCGCCGTAACCAGCCCGATGAACTACGAGGCGCGCTCGAACATCATGTGGACGGCGACCTGGGCTCTCAACACCCTCGTAGGCTGCGGAAAGACGCAGGACTGGGAAGTCCATATGATCGGACAGGCCGTAGGCGCCGTCACCGACGCCACGCACGGCATGACCCTCTCCGCCGTAGCGCTTCCCTACTATCGCCTGATCATGCCTTACGGTCTGGAGAAGTTCGCCCGTTTCGCCGCAAATGTGTGGGACATCGACGCCGCAGGCAAAACCAGCGAGGAGCTTGCGATTGCCGGCCTTGACGCCATGGAGGCCTGGATGCGCGAAATCGGCTGTGTGATGAGCATTCGCGAGCTAGGCGCCGACGAGTCCAGCCTCAGCGCGATCGCCGACGCGACGCTCACGATGACGGGCGGCTATCGCACGCTCACCCGCGTCGAGATTCTCGACGTCCTGCGCAAGAGCCTCGCTGCGGAGTAGCGGGCAGGGCTCAATCGCGGATAGCGACACCATTCATCACCAATCAACTCCTCAGAAAGAAGACGGGAAGGAAATCAGAAATGGCAATCAAGCAAACCGCAGGACACGATGCGCTCGGCGAGTTCGCGCCCGAGTTCGCGCACTTGAACGACGATATTCTCTTCGGCGAGGTATGGAACCGCGAGGACAAGCTACCGCTCAAGCTGCGCAGCATCGTCACTGTGAGCACGCTCATCGGGAAAGGGATCGTCGATAGCTCGCTTGCCTATCACCTGGCCAGCGCAAAGAAGAACGGCGTGACGCAAACGGAGATGGCCGAGATTCTCACCCATATCGCCTTCTACGCCGGCTGGCCCAACGCGTGGGCGGCATTCAACATGGCGAAGGAAGTTTATGTGGAAGACGGGACGGATGGCACGATCGGCGAGGGCAGCGCGGGCGACACCGCAGACAGCGACAGCCCCGAATCGCACGGCGGCTTCTTCGGCCTGGGCAAGCCCAACGACGCCTTCGCACAGTACTTCATCGGCCAAAGCTATCTCAACGCGCTCACCGGTCCCGATGACTACCTAGCAATTTTCAACGTGACCTTCGAGCCGGGCTGTCGCAACAATTGGCATATCCATCATGCGAGCAAAGGCGGCGGGCAAGTGCTCGTCTGCGTGGATGGCGAAGGCTGGTACCAAGAGGAGGGCAAGTCCGCCCAGCGCCTGCGCCCCGGCGACGTGGTAGAGATTCCCGCGAACGTCAAGCATTGGCATGGCGCCGCTTCCGATAACTGGTTCAGCCACCTCGCCTTCGAGTACCCCGGCGAGGACACGAGCAACGAATGGCTCGAACCTGTGGACGACGGCGCTTACTACGCGCTTTCGTAACGCGGGGGCGCTTTCCTAACCTGGAGACGCTTTCCCAACGCGGGGGAGCTTTCCTGGCCCGGTCTAGAACCGGGGCCCTTCAGCCAACTCCTCGGAATCGCCCAGGCAACGCGAGTGCTGCCCAGGCGATTCGCGCTGTCCAAACGGCCCCGCATTCCCGCATCTGTACGAAAGAATGGACGAGACCCAGACAACCCCACGCCCCTGCCTCTGTACAGAATTGACGATAAGTTGTGAAGGAATGGTGAATTTGGCTGAGCATCAGCTTTCACTGTACCAAAAGTGTCTCATCTGAAGCGAAGTTAGGGCAAGTTATTCCACAGTTGAACTTGATTCGTGGAGTCGCACACAATTCCTTCGCAATAAATCGTCAATTCTGTACATGGGGCTCGAAGCAGCTCGGTCGCGAGCGCCACCTGGCGCATATCCTCGATAACCACACCGCTCGTTTGGCCAATCATGTCCCGCCACCAGGCCAAATCGTGCATGTATTCAAGCTGCTCTGCATCCCAGGATGCAAGCAGACATGCCGGCAGCGCGTCATGGCAGTCGCGCACCATGCCGGGGATGGAAAGGTAAATCCTTCCGCCAGACTTCACATAGGGAAGAAGCCTCTCCCCCAGATACTGCAGATCGCGCCCGAAATAGTTATACGAATCGATGCTCACCACGGCGTCGAAGAACTCCGCCTCGAAAGGCAGGCCTTCCGCGGCGTTGGCCTTGACAGGATGAATCCGCTCATCCGGCACGCCCATCTCTCGAAAGAACGCGCGATTCCCGTCGGGATCGCTCCACAGGTCGACGGCGTACACGTCGAGCCCGTATTCGCGCGCAAGCAAGAATACAGCTAGAGCCCAACCGAGT
>USJN01000121.1 GCA_900554945.1 uncultured Coriobacteriaceae bacterium
CGGGAGAACTGATCGTGAAGGAAGGGGAAAACAGCTTTTCCCGGACGCAGCTCCGGGAACTGATGGAATATACCCGGGAGCTGATCGCCCGGGCGGCGGGGGATATCTATGGCGGCTGCCTGGCCATGCGGCCGGTCTGCGGCGGCGCCTTATCGGACGGCGAAAGCGGGAACCGGCGCAGCGGCACGTTCGGAAAAGACGGAGAAGCCCTGCCGAAGCGGTCGGATTGCGGCAGGGCTTCGCGGTTCGATCAAGCTGACGACCAGCGTGCGGTTCGCCGCTACAGGCGGCGGAAGACCGCGACCACCTTGCCGGCGATGGCGCAGTCGGTGGTGATGATGGGATCCATCGTGGAGTTCTCCGGCTGCAAGCGGATATGGTCGCTTTCCTTGAAGAAGCGCTTCACCGTGGCCCCGTCGTCGATGATGGCCACGACGATGTCGCCGTTGTTCGCCACGGGCTGCTCCTTGACCACGACGTAATCGCCGTCGTTGATGCCCGCCTCGATCATGCTCTCGCCGCGCACGGAGAGCAAGAACGACGGGGCGTCGCCCACGATCTCGGTGGGAAGCGACAGGGTGTCGGTGATGTTCTCCTCGGCGAGGATGGGGGAGCCGGCGGCCACGTTGCCCACGAGGGGCACGTTCACGATGTTGCTGAAGCTGGGCTGCACCACGTTGGTGGCCAGCGCGGCGTCCTCGAGCTGGTAGGTGAGGGCGATGGAGCGCGACTTGAGCGGATCGCGCTTGATGAGGCCCTTCTCCTCGAGCGCCTTCAAGTGCACGTGCACGGTGGAGGGGGAGGAGAGGCCGAGGCTCTGGCAGACCTCGCGCACGGTCGGGCCGTATCCCTTCTCCCGAATGCACTCCTCGATGCAGTCGAGCACCGCTTGCTGGCGCTTCGTCACTTTCTCGGCCATAGGTAATCCTTTCGTCGCCTCTACGCCTATCGAACAAATGTATGAAATTTCTATTGACATGAACCTTTGTTCGACCTATTATATACGCGAACAAAGGTTCTACGCAAGAGCAGGAGGCCACAAAATGAAGAATTTTGAGATGAACTGCCCCGTCGAGGGAACGTCGGCCCTTCAACCGAAGCTCGATTCGGCACCTGCTCGACGCGCCCGCATCATAGCGTTCCCTCAGCATGCGGTTCTGCCCGACCGCGACGTGCGTGCCGTCCGCGACGGCGCCTCCATCGTTTCGGCCGTGCGCACGGGTTCGGCGCAAGGCGTGGCGTTCGGCCGCGTGCAGCGCTGGCAGGCGGTCGTCGGCGGATGCGTGTTCGCGGCGCTCGCACTCGCCAGCCTGTTCGCAGGGTTCTAGCCGAGACCTTTCCCGGCCCCGCGCGGCCGTTCCATAACCCGCAGATGCTGCGTTTCTGCGGCTGCGTAGCGCCTCCGCCACCCCGGAGGCGCGTCCGTTCGGGGGTTTACGCGCCGCATGCGGCGTGCTAGACTCGGTCGAGCAGCCAATCATGCCGCGCCGACGCATCCTCATGCGGACGGGCGCTTCGCGAAGGAGAAACGGAACATGAAGCGATAACGAAAGCCCTTTTTCACCCCTTGCATTCATTAATCAGCCGCATCGGGTGCGCTTTCGTCATCGTTCTCGACTTCGCCTCGCGTTTCTTCCTCTTCCGATCCGTGCGGCCTTCCTTCATCGGCATCGCCGAACGCTGAGCAGAGCCACCCGTGCGCCTCTTAGACGGAGGTCGCCATGTTCGTTACCGCCCATCATCTTTCCCATACCTACGAAGGCGCCGACCAGCCTGCGCTCGACGACGTCTCGCTCGCGTTCGCGAGCGGCTGGACGGGCATCGTCGGGCCGAACGGCGCTGGCAAGAGCACGCTCGTGCACTGCATCTGCGGCACCCTGGCACCCGATCAAGGCGCCGTGACGCCCCGCGTGCGCGGCGCGGTGTGCCGGCAATCGACCGCGACGCCTCCGGAGACGCTCGAGGAGTTCGCCTGCGACTACGGTTCGACGGCGGTGAAGCTGCGCTCGCTATTGGAAATCGAGGACGAGCAGCTCTGGAGCTACGCTATGCTGTCCCATGGCGAGCGCAAGCGCATCCAGATCGCGTGCGCGCTTGCCGCAGAACCGCAGGTGCTGGCGCTCGACGAGCCGACGAACCACCTCGATGCTCCCACGCGCGCCCTCGTCGCGCAGGCGCTCTCCTCCTTCAAGGGCGTCGGCCTGCTCGTATCGCACGATCGCGCGCTGCTCGACAAGCTTGTGCGGTCGTGCGTGTTCGTCGAGGCCGGCCGAGCGCTCGCTATTCCGGGGACGTACACCCAGGCGCGCCGGGAGCTCGAGCTGCGCCAAGATACCGTGCGAACCGAGCGCCGGCAGGCGCGCGGCGAGCTGGCGCGCATCAAGGCCGAGCGAGATCGTCGCGCCGCCGTGGCCGCTCGATCGGCCGCCCGGCGCTCGGCGCGTCATCTCGACCGGCACGACCGCGACGGGCGGGAGAAGATCAAGCTCGCCGTCTATACGGGACAGGACGGCAAGGCGGGCAAGCTTTCGTCCCAGATGGACAAGCGCATCGAAGCTGCAGAGAAGCGTCTCGAGGGTCTCGATGCGAAAAAGGAGCGTCGCGGCTCCTTGGAGCTGGATACCGGGCCTGCAGCGCGCAAGGTGCTCGCCCGTCTTCCTGAGGGCGGCATGTCGCTTGGTTCGGGGCGCGTGCTGCACCACCCCGAGCTGTACCTGGGCAACGAGGATCGCATTGGGCTCGTCGGCAGGAACGGAGCGGGAAAGTCCACCCTGCTCAACGCCTTGCTTCGCCAGGTAACGCTGGAGGAGGGGGTGGCGTACCTTCCGCAGGAGGTGCTCGCTGCCGAGGTGCGCGCGCTGTTCGGCGAGCTGCAGGCGCTCTCGTCGGCCGAGCGCGGGCGCGTGCTCTCCATCGTGGCGCGACTCGAATCGCCGCCGGCTCGCGTGATCGACGGCGAGGAGCTGAGCCCGGGAGAGGTGCGCAAGCTCATGATCGCGCGTAGCCTGCTCTCGTCGCCTCGCCTCATCGTCATGGACGAACCGACGAACCATCTGGATATACGCTCGATCGAGGCCTTGCAGGACGTGTTGCGTCATTGCGCCTGCGCTCTCGTGCTCGTGTCGCACGACGAGCAGTTCCTCGACGCGCTCGTGGACGAGCGCTGGGTGTTCGAGGTCGAGCAGGAGAAAGGGGAGGTTGGGCTGGGCGATACTCACGTGCGCGTTGTCCGATAGGAAGGAGCGCTTCTCGTGCAGGTTTTTTGCGCGAATCCGACATGTTGATTGAACCACTATATATTGTATGTTAGGCTGAACCCAAAATCGGCAAAGGAGCAAGTATGCGTTGTCCTTCCTGCGGCAATCCAGAGTCGAAAGTGGTCGACTCGAGGCCTTCCGAAGACGGCACGGCCATTCGCCGGCGCCGCGAATGCCTCGAATGCGGACGTCGTTTCACCACCTACGAACGCCTGGGCGACAATCCGCTCATCGTCATCAAGGCTGACGGATCGTCGGAGGCCTACGACCGTCAGAAGCTCATGCGCGGCCTGCTCAACGCCGCGGCGAAGCGGCCCATCGGGCCCGAGCAGATCGCCTCGCTCATCGACAGCATCGAAGCGGAGCTGCGCAACGCCTCCCGTAACGAGATCGGTTCGAAGGATCTGGGCGATATGGTGCTCGTGCGCCTCGCCAAGCTCGACGACGTCGCCTACGTGCGCTTCGCGAGCGTGTACAAGGACTTCCGCAACGTCGAGGAGTTCGCTGCCGCATTGGAGGGATTGCGTTGATAGAGCGCGTTTCGATTCCTTTGCAGCAGATTGACCCCGACCTGCCCGTACCTGCGTACGCCTACGTCGGCGATGCCGGCGTAGATCTGCGCGCCACCTGCGACGACATCTTGAAGCCCTTCGAACGCAAGCTCGTCCCATGCGGCATCGCCGTGGCCATTCCGAGCGGGTACGCCGGGTTCGTGCTGCCGCGCAGCGGGCTGGCTATCAAGCACGGCGTATCGCTGGTCAACGCACCCGGCCTGATCGACAGCAACTATCGAGGTGAGATCCAGGCCATCCTGGTCAACCTCGATCCGCAGAGCGAGTTCGCGATCAAGCGGGGCGACCGCATAGCGCAGCTCGTCGTCATGCGCGTGCCCGACGCCGCGTTCGACGTGTGCGCGGAGCTGCCGGATACGGAGCGCGGCGCGGGCGGGTTCGGCAGCAGCGGCGTGAGTCTTTGAACCTGATCCTTCCACCCACTTAGAGTTACTCTAAGCAAGAGCGAAAGGGGCATCGATGGACGCGAGCGAGCACGGAGCTCAAGCCGACAACACGCTGCCATGCTTCGGCATCAGCGAAGTCGCCGACATGGCGGGCATCTCCGCGTTCACGATTCGCTACTACGACAAATGCGGGTTCTTTCCCGAACTGGCGCGCGATGCGCGCGGCGTCCGCACGTTCTCGCAATCGGATGTGGCTCAGCTGTACTTCGTCGATGCGCTTCGGAAAAGCGGCCTGTCGATCGAGGGCATCCAGTATTACGTGAAGTTGCAGCGCCGCGGCGCGGCGACGCGCGACGAGCGGCTGGCCATCGTGCGGGCTCAGGAGACGGTGCTCGAGTACCAGCGAGCCGAGCTCGACGAGAGCTTGAAGCGGTTGAGCGCCGCAGGTGTGGAATTGTCGACGGATAGAAAGTCTCGATGACCTTCGTGGTATAGTACTCGCCGAATCCGGTTTGAAGAACCGCGATTTCCATGACCTAGGGCTCGTCCGAAGGCGAAATAGGGCCTTAGAACGGCTCTCAGAGCCTCGTTTGCAAAACCCCAGGTCAATGGCTATGAAATTTTGAGAAATAGGGAAAGAGCGCATGACTGACAACGAACATAGGCCGCCTGAGCCGCCTCAAGGGCGCGATCCCGGGCGCGAGCCTGACGATCGCAGCCGGCAGACGACGCTTAACGGCGTCCCGGTTCCGTCGTCGAACATGAACGACCTTCGCGAGCTGAAAAAGGCTCAGACGATGGTCATGGTGGCGAGCGTGGCCGGACCCGTGTCGCTGTTCATCGGCGGCGTGCTTCTCAGCGGCGTGGGACTGGCCTGCGCCATCATCGCGCTCCGCAAGCTGAACAAGCTCATCGAGAAGCGCACGGACGTATCCGCGCTTGCGCAGCGTCTCAAGCGCTCGGCGATCGTCGGCGTTGCCGTGTGCGGCGTGGCGCTCACGCTCAATGCGATTTCGTTCTATCTGATGATGCCCGTAGTACTCGAGATGATGGAAAGCGGCGATTACGCGGGAGCTGTGACGGATGCCGGGATCGGCGCTGCAGGATCGACCTCGACCTGGGGATAATCTTATCCGCTGTCGAAACCGCATAAAGCGCTGCAGGTTATGCACGGAACCCGCAGCGCTTTGCTTTTTGCTTCCGAATGCTCGCCAGCCCAAACTCCCCCGACCGCTCC
The DNA here is from genome assembly GCA_900554945.1 of uncultured Coriobacteriaceae bacterium. Taxonomy (GTDB): domain Bacteria; phylum Actinomycetota; class Coriobacteriia; order Coriobacteriales; family Eggerthellaceae; genus Ellagibacter. The sequence continues at coordinate 5,453 of USJN01000121.1, forward strand.
TCAATTACCTATTTTATTGATAATATGTCTTATGTAAAGTTATACTGATATTCAGGATTT